>JBEIDM010000084.1:0-5226 GCA_040383445.1 Candidatus Methylopumilus sp.
AACTACTTTTGCAATCGTTACCGTCTTAGTTGTGGAATCGCTTGGTTTCTTTAAAACCGTATCTTTAATAGATTTTTTCACCGATACCCAATGGACACCATTATTTGAAGATGCGCATTACGGCATCATGCCGCTTGTTGCAGGCACATTGACCACTTCGATGATTGCTCTTGCTGTAGCTATCCCAGTTGGCACTATTGGCGCTATTTATCTGTCTGAATTCGCATCGCACAAAACCCGAGAAATTGTAAAGCCAGTTTTAGAACTTCTGGTCGGTGTTCCAACTGTCGTTTTTGGTTATTTTGCTTTATTTTTTGTTACACCACTTCTACAAAAGATTTTTCCCGATTTACCTGGCTTTAATATGCTTGGACCAGGCATTGTGATGGGGATTATGATTGTTCCTTATATTAGCTCTGTCGCAGAGGATGCAATGCGCGCTGTGCCAATGAGTATGCGCGAAGGGTCTTATGCAATGGGGGCAACACGTTTTCAAACCGCAATTCGCGTGGTAACGCCTGCTGCCATTTCCGGTATTGTAGCGGCATACATTCTTGGCATTTCTCGAGCAGTAGGCGAGACCATGGTGGTTGCAGTCGCTGCAGGTCAGCAACCAAATTTAACGTTCAACCCAATGGAAAGCGCTGCAACAATTACCGCTTATATTGTTCAGGTTGCGCTTGGTGATCTTCCCCACGGAAGCATTGGTTATCAAAGTATTTTTGCGGCTGGTTTGGTCCTGATGATCATGACATTAACCTTTAATATTCTTGGCCACATGGTACGTAAGAAATACCGTGAAAACTACTAAACATCAATAAATTAGTACTATTAACAGAGCATATCCATGGCGATCAAAATCGATAATCGAGTTTCAGCAATTCAAAACCTTGCAGCTGTTCGCGCAATGATTAAGCGTCATAAAGCGAATGATTATATATTCGCAGTCATTGGTTTGCTTGCATTGATGTTAGGTTTGTTAACACTACTCACCTTGTTCGTTGATCTCATTTACGATGGTGCATCTCGCTTTAATTTACAGTTCCTGAGTGACTTTCCATCTCGTCGCGCAGAACATGCAGGACTTTTATCGGCATGGATAGGCTCAGCGCTTGTCATGACGGTCACCTTTTTATCCGCAGTGCCGATTGGAGTTGCTGCCGGCTTGTATTTAGAAGAATACGCCCCTAAGAATTGGTTTTCTGATCTGATTGAAATTAACGTATCGAATTTGGCAGGTGTTCCATCTATTGTTTATGGTTTACTTGCATTAGGCTTATTTGTTTATGCTTTTGGCTTTGGTCAGAGTGTTTTAACTGCAGGCTTAACGCTAGGACTGCTCATATTGCCAATTATTATTGTTTCCACCCGTGAAGCTATTCGAGCCATTCCAGTTGCTATACGAGAAGCCGCTTATGCTGTGGGTGCTACAAAATGGCAAGTGGTCTATGACCATGTTTTGAAATATTCTTATGGCGGTGTTTTGACTGGCATCATTATCGGGATGGCACGTGCCTTGGGTGAAACTGCACCATTGATTACCATTGGCGCACTTACTTTTATTGCATTCTTACCACCCTCTCCAGTCAGTTTGGATCCACCATACCTAAACTTCGAATGGTTAAGCTCGGGCTTCACAGTGATGCCAATTCAAATGTTTAATTGGTTATCACGCCCTGACCATGCATTCCATGTGAATGCGGCAGCCACTGGTGCGATTATTATTTTAGTAACGTTATTAATGAATGGCACAGCCATCTATTTACGCTACAAGATTCGTAAGAATATTAAGTGGTAGTCATTTTAAGCACGACAAATATTTAATTAATTGGTGAAAACATGCATACGTTAAATTCAACAACTCCAATCAAGGCCGAAGCGCGTAATTTGAATTTCTATTACAGCAACGGAACCAAGGCGCTTAAAGACATTAACATGCCTTTGCACGAGAAAAAAATTACTGCACTGATTGGACCTTCAGGTTGTGGAAAATCAACATTCTTGCGTTGCTTTAACCGCATGCATGATCTATATCCAGGCAATAAATATGAAGGTGAAATTGTGATGCATCCTGACAACACGAATGTGTTGGCAGATGGCGTCGATCCAATTGAAGTTCGTATGCGCATCAGCATGGTGTTTCAAAAGCCTAATCCGTTTCCTAAGTCAATTTATGAAAACGTGGCTTACGGCTTACGCGTTCGTGGCGAAACAAACAAACGCGTAGTCGATGACAAAGTTGAAGAAGCTTTGAAAGGCGCTGCTATCTGGGATGAAGTTAAAAACCGTCTCGATGATTTAGCGTTTAACCTTTCTGGCGGTCAGCAACAACGTCTATGTATTGCACGCGCTTTGGCCACCGATCCTGAGATTATGTTGTTCGATGAACCGACCTCTGCACTTGACCCAATTGCAACAGCGAATATTGAAGAGCTCATGTCTGAACTTCGTAACAAACTCACTATTCTTGTGGTCACACATAATATGCAACAAGCAGCTCGCGTGTCTGATTACACCGCTTATATGTATTTAGGTGAAATGATGGAGTATGGCGATACAGACACTATCTTTACAAACCCAACACGTAAAGAGACAGAAGATTACATCACTGGTAAGTTCGGTTAATCCTAGCTAGCCCTATATCACATCAATAAAAAAGCTGGCAATGCCAGCTTTTTTATTTCTAGTTAAAAGCACTTATTCCTGAGGCGTTATTTCTTTATAAAAGGCTATCATACGCTCAGCTTGTGCTTTATCTGTCCATCGTATTTTAGCGTAGTTAAGGGCAGCTTTACCTAGTTTTGTTCTAAGCTTGGCATCACTGAATAAAACGTTTACTTTCTCAGCAAAAACTAGCTCATCATGTGGGGCAATCATAGCGCCCTCACCTTCGATCAATATAGATTTAGTCCCTAATTCAGCAATGGCTACCACTGGCGTCGCCTGTGCCATGGCCTCAAGTAATACTAATCCTTGCGTTTCACTCAGCGAGGAAAATACAAATACATCTGCGCTGGCATAACAAGCATTAAGCTCTGTGTTTCTATCCATATATCCGATGAATTTGACATGATGCTCAAGATTGATTGTTTTAGCTAATGCATGAAGACTTGCTTCAGCCGGTCCTTCACCTGCAATCACCAATAATGCCTCAGGCTGATGTTTAATTAGCTCAGTCCACATACGCAATAAAAA
This sequence comes from Candidatus Methylopumilus sp., assembly GCA_040383445.1. Classification (GTDB taxonomy): domain Bacteria; phylum Pseudomonadota; class Gammaproteobacteria; order Burkholderiales; family Methylophilaceae; genus Methylopumilus_A. Next base: position 3,196 of record JBEIDM010000084.1, read on the forward strand.
GCCTATGTTCTTTTCATAAGCGACACGCCCAACAAATAAACCAACTGGCCTATTTTCATCAATACCATGTTTTTTTCTAAATTCGGCGCCATTTGATTTTTTAAAGCTATGTTCCTGCAGGCCAGTAGGCACAACTTCTGCTATTGATTTAACGCCATATTCACGCAGCACATCTAACATAGGCTGTGAAGGTGCAACAATTGCATCAACCGCGTTACATTGCCGCTTAGAAATAAAGCGTGCTAATCCGCGTGCAATCTTTTTAGGAATGATAGGCAGATAAAGATGTAGGTAGTCTTCAAAGAAGGTGTGATAGGTTTCAACACTTGGCACATTCAACAGATGTGCAAGTTTCAAACCTAAATAATGGGCAACAAATGGCGTATGAATATGAACAATGTCATAGTTTTCTTGGCGAAGCTCTCTTAAGCGATCAACAGCTGCACCATACTTCATTAATTTATCTTCAGGATCAAAATAAATTTTTCTAGCCGGAATGCGCTTAATCCAAGCTTCGTCTGGCGTCTTAATACCATATTCAGGGGCAATCAAATGTACTGTATGCCCCATCGCTTGCATCTGTGCGACAAAAGTACGAATTGAAGTAGAAACCCCGTTGATTCGTGGGAAGTAAACATCAGAAACAAATAATATTTTCAATTGACGGCCTTTGTATTCACGCCGCGAATTGCGGTCGCTAATTATTGAATATTAGCGACCATTTGTGACACTTATATGAAATGTCACAAATAATTCATTATCCAAATAACACTAGGCTCCAAACAATCACTAGATTGATTAAACTTAGTAACACAGCAGCACTACCAATATCTTTTGCACGCTTTGCAAGCAAATGATGATCTAAGGAAATTCTATCCACTGTTGCCTCAACTGATGAGTTGAGTAGCTCAACAATAACGACTAAAAATACGCAGGCAATCATTAAAGCACGATCTATAGGGGTGTGCCCTAGATATAAGGCCAATGGGATAAGTAGCAGGGCCAGACGCACTTCTTGTCTAAAGGCATCTTCATTCTTATGCGCTGCCGCTAGGCCTTCCATTGAATAACCAAAAGCATTGATTAATCTGCGTAAACCTGTTTTACCTTTAAATGGACTTTCCATAACGTTCCTTAAAGTTTCATCTTAAAAATTAATTTGCAGCGAGTATATCAAACAACTGAACAGATGTTGCATCTGTCATTTAACCATCATAAAAGCTTCATATGCGTTTAACATCAGTCCGTAAAATAGCTTCTAATGCAAAAGAAAATTCAGCATCTAGTTTGGCTAATGCCAATCTTTTTTCACGCAAATGAGGCAAATGCGTGGGGGCTTGTTACCCATGTATACTTTGCACATTCTTTACTCTGGGCAATGCCTCTTCTTGATCCAAGACTAAGAAAAGCGATACAAAGCTTCCCAGAATTAGTCATGGCTGGGGCATGCTTGCCAGATCTAGCTATTATTTCTAAACGTTATCGCAAGACACATGATTGGCAATATGCTCATGCCTTACTTGAACATGCAAAAAATGAAGAAGAGTTAGCAATTGCCATTGGTTTTGTAAGCCACTTATATATTGACGTGATTGCACATAATCACTTTGTTCCAGCCCATGAAGAAATGTGGTCAGACAAAGGAATGCTGGCACACATTAGTTCAGAGTGGGCAATGGATGCTCACCTAAGCCCTTTATTAAGCAGATCCCCTGGCTCTCTTCTAAGTGATAATGTAGATAAGCTAGCTCAGTTTATTGCTCCTCAATTTGCCTGCGGTATTAAAGAGACTAAAAGACTCATTCTTAAACTTAGTTTCTGGGATAAGGTGCTACGGACTTTCAAAATTCCAAACCTGATTTATCACACATCCCGCATCTTAGATAAACGCGTAGATAAACATTTCATTTACTACATTGCCAAGACTCAAGTGGCAATTGCTGATATTGGTATTGTTTTGTCAGGAACGAAACCGACATGGGAAGCTGAGTTACTTAATTTAAGCGCTACACAACTTAGTGCTTGGCGTCT
>JBEIDM010000085.1:0-5193 GCA_040383445.1 Candidatus Methylopumilus sp.
CCAATGGCCTCTAGCATCTCAATCTGAGTTGATATTAGTGCGTTTCTAGCGATAGCCTCTTTAGTCCTATTTCCGTGTCGGTAATTCCAATGTGCTACTCCAGATGGAGACAAGCCACCGTGAAGTCGACACCTAGCTTTACCATTAAGTGAATGCTTGTTACACAGGCCGCCTGATCTAGTTTTAGCATTGCATTTCATCCTAGCCCTTTGTCGAAATTAGTATGCGTAGGCATGGGTAATGAGCGAATGGATTTAGGGGGTGGGGGTATGGTGAGTGTTTGAGACTTGAGATTTAACATGCCACCCGCCTATGCTAATTTTTCAGCACCAATCGAGACAACATTGTCCGCATTAAGAATTGCTTCCAATCTATTCCCCAAACGCTGCCAAGCATCTCTCATGGGATCTTCATAGTTAGCGAACAAATAATGTTTTGCCGACCCTGTAATTACTTGATGATGCAAACACAAGTCAGTAACTAAAAGCCCATTCTCAAGCCCTAGAAGGTTCTGCATCATTGTTGCTCCTGTGGTTCTCAAATCATGAAGTGTCCACGCCACCTCACCTACCACAAGACTATTATTCTCAACTCTAAACTTTAACTTCTTGTTTCTTTTTTTGAACATTACCTGTCTATCACCAATCTGTTTACTAGCTGACTTTACGCACACATGCCCTTCTTGATATCTGGCTGGAAATACCCACTGAGTATCTCCAGTAATCTTTTTTAGAGCCTTGAATTGAGCCAATGAAAAGTCCGATAGATAAACCACGTGATCAGTTTGCTTTCCTCTTCCTATTGCCTTTGTATTAGCCGCGGGGATGTACCAAGTACGCTTCTTAAAATCAATATGCTCCCACTCAGACATCAATAGCTCGCCTATTCGGCAAAGCGTACTCAAGCAAAGCCAAATGGCGTATTGAACCTCTGCTTTTAAAGGCCTCTCAACTCCATACTTCGCCGTCGCCTGTGCGTACTGATTAGATATGACAGCCAAGTTCTGCTTAAGCGTTTTAAGCTCATCAATGCTTAAAACACGCTTTCTTACTTTGGTAAAACCTGACGGAAGTATCTTGCCAATATCAACCAAATCAGCAGGGTTTCCCTCAACCATTAAAGACCGCCACGGCTTCCGTTTTTCGCACCAAGCCATCATTTGCTTAACATCCTTTGACAATTCAAATGCTGTTGGAAATTTACCATCTGCAACTATCGATTTATAAATTTTTGATAAGTGCTGTTCATCCAACACCCTAACCTCTACCGAACCGATTTTAGGAAGAATGTATTTGTTAAAAGTTTGGACAATGTACCTGTTGCCGTCCTTTCTTTTTACGCCATCAAGAATCCATGCATCAAACATATCTTTCACTGTAAGAGCATCTGCCTTTCGCTTGGCTTCGCGCGCGCTTATCTCTGCATGAGCTTCAGCATTTAAAATTTTATCGGTGGTCTTTTTGACACGAGGATCAATGCCTTTTTTGACTAACTCACGTGCATTGTTTCTTTCCTGTCGAATTTTTGTAAGTTCGGCATCAGGAAACATTCCGCAATAGTGCCAAACCTTTTTGCCATTTAGCTTAAATCCATATCTAAACTGAATCTTAACCTCACCACTTCCATTTACACGCACCTCACCAACAAGACCATCGCCGTCAGACAGGGAGTCGCCTTTCCAATCAGATGGAATTGCCAAAAGCTCTTTAACAGTCCACTTACCATTCTTTGAAACTGACTTTCTAGTTGCCATTCTGTCACATCCTCATGGGTACACCTATGGGTACACTGCAAAACAGATTCTGGTGCATGCTGTCGAATTATATCGGACAATCAAGTTATCATTAAATTATTTTTAATATATTGTATTGTTTATATATTTTTATAAAAATAAGATCCAAAATCATCCAAAATAATTCAGAGTAATCCATGTGGATTTTTGTTAATTAACTTTCTATGAACCAAGGGGTCAGGAGTTCGAATCTCTTCGGGCGCACCATACAAAACAAAGGCTACCTTCGGGTGGCCTTTTGTTTTTAAGACTATCCGTTTGTACTTGCAAAGCCATAACTCAAAACCATGACAGACTCGAACAGCCAGGCAAACAACCCACTTCATGGCATTACGCTAGAAGTTATCGTGACTGTTTTATTCGAACATTACGGCTGGGATGGCCTAGCTGACCGTATTTCCGTCAATTGCTTTATGAATGATCCAAGCATTAAATCTAGCCTCAAGTTTCTCCGCAAAACTCCGTGGGCAAGAGACAAAGTAGAGGCCTTGTATTTATCGCTGATGCGAAAAGAATAAAGATATTTGCAATGGAAAATCTTGAGCAATTAAAACCCAAGCAGGCTATTCCACGAGGAATCATCAAGGCGCTTTCGCTTAAACAGCCTTATGCATGGCTGATTGCCAATGGTTATTTATTAGTGGATGACCGCACTTGGGGCACCGGATATCGCGGCCCGATGCTGATTCATGCTAGCAAGGGCATTTACGAAGAATATTACGACTATCTAGTCGCACAAACAGATATCCCACTCCCAAGTAAAGATCAGTTAGGTTATGGCGGCGTGGTGGGGATTGCACAATTGATTTTATGTGCTCGCCCAGATGAAATACCTCAGTCACTCACACGTGAACAACGAGCGCATTTTAGTGGGGTTCCTCGTGATGGATTTGGGTTCTTGTTTGAACATGCAAAGCCCTTAGTGCTAATGCCCTGCGCCGGCAAGCTTGGTATTTTTGAGATTGATATGGATGCACTATTAGCCGCCCCGTCACCTGCACAGACTTCTCTCTTTTGAATTAAGCCACTTTTTAATTCAGCCGAACACAAGACTTTTGAACGAGTCAGTGCATTTAAGCTATTAAATACTTATCTTTTAATAAAACCCTTGTAATATTTCAATTCAGCCTCAATTTACAGATTGTTATATCAACTAAATTGCACACGTGAAAGAGAATAAATGTTACTTATACTAATAGGCCTGATTTTAGCTTTATTGCCACTCATCCTCACCACGGCCTTTCCACATCTTATTGTGATTAGTATTTATGCAGGATTGATTCCTTGGATTGCAATTGCATGGGCGGTCATAGGCGTAACAATGATATTAAGACGTCAAAGAATTACCGAATGGCGAGAAAATCGCAAACGTAAAAAATGACAAAAAAGAATTAAGTTTATTTGATTGAAATAAATGAACTATTCAACATTTATCTACCCAAATAGGTAGTTGCAATATTGCAATTACCTCCCACGGGAATATAATGCCAAATATGACGAAAACGACAACAAAACACTCAAAAGCCTATTTAAGATTTCTCAGTCTTGCGGCAGCAATACATGATCTTCCTGGCATTCCTCAATTGGATAGTACTGAAGAAAAACTGCTCAATCTATTAGCGCTCAATATCAATTCTGGCCAAAAAGTAAATGTGCTTGAAGCGATGAATTTAGTTCCAGATGCTTCACCTGCTACTGTACATAGACGCCTAAAAACATTGCGCAAGAAAAATATGATTACGTTAAATGTTGATGCGATTGATAATCGTATCAAATACATAGAAATCACAGATGTGGCTGTTGAATACTTCACTAAGCTTGGACAATGCCTAAGTCTGGCAAATAAAACCTAATCCAAACAACTAAGGCAGAGCAATCTGCCTTTTTATTTATTCAATCTATGACAGCATTTACACCATCAATCTCACAAAGCGTTATCAAAGAATCCAGACGATTCATATTTGAAGCGATAGGCGTTGCAATAGTATGGACGCTTCTATTTAAATTGAATATGTGGGTATTTAAATCTTTAGAAGTCAATCATTATGTCAGCTGGATTTTCCTTCCAGCATTTATTCGAATTTTGTCAGTGCTTTTATTTGGATGGGCTGCAGTGATAGGGCTTGTTATTGGAGCAATCATTACAAGTCATCCTGCAGATACAGGCCATGCAACACCTTATGTACTGGCAATTATTTCGGGCGTAGGTCCAATGATTGCAGTTAGATTCTGTGAGAATTTTTTAAAACTTCCACCGACATTAATTGGCATACGTCCCAGCCACTTATTTATATTTGCAATAACAGGGTCATTCGTTAACGTCAGCCTTAACGGTTACTATTTTGCACTGCATCACCTTCCTTCACAGCCAATCACCAGCCTATCTCCAATGTTTATTGGAGACATGTTGGGAAGCATCATAATGCTATACATCGCATCATTCGCCCTCAAAGCCTGCGTAAAAGCGGGCTCTCATTAAAATAAATTCATTTAAATTTTTGTAGACAAGCTTCATCGATGCCAGTAATATTCACTTACTGTACGAACGTACATTAAGTGAATAAAGGTGATTAAAGATGAATCCGCTCAGTTTTATGTCTAGCTATACACGCAAGCCACAACATCACACAAACCGTAATGTTGCTGAAATTTATATGCGCACATCATATCGGAGTGCTTATATTCCACTTTATAGCCACAAAGCTGGGAAATCCCTATCAAATGTTGCTGAGCATATTGAAGCAACCTTAAGCGCTGATGATCATTTAGTTAAGAATCCAACAGCCTCTTACTTTGTTCGCGTTAAAGGTGACGCAATGAACACGGCTGGTATTTTTGATGGTGATGTTGTCGTGGTCGACCGATCAATTGACCCTAATATTGGTCAAATTGTATTGGCCGAAGTTGATGGTCAATTTACAGTGAGATACTTAGGTCAACAGCAACTTACTGCAGCGAATGCACAATACGAATCAATTTCTTTTGCGGATGCAGAATCCATCGCACTGATTGGAGTTGTTACAGGCTCTATGCGAAAGTTTGCATAACTTACCAACTAATTTGAGCATCGAGTTTTGTTGGGGGACTTTGATAAAAAATTATCACTAAGCCTTACTCGCTTGTTGCAATAGTTTGTAGATCTCGTCCTTTAAATGAAGTTTTTCTTTCTTTAAGCGCTCAGTTTCTTCCTGAGTGGCAAGCTCAATTTGAGTCTCAATATTTTTATATATTTTGATCCAATTCATTATGGCGATCAAACAACCGTGTGAAATGTAAATCGGTATGTTTAAGCTGTGTAATTAATTCGCGATATTCTGGAAACATTTAAAATTCCTAAAAGAGATGTTTGACGTATTCATTCTACGCTTTGATGATTGAATCAATATATTTAACTGACATCC
>JBEIDM010000086.1:0-5053 GCA_040383445.1 Candidatus Methylopumilus sp.
GCATACCAATATTCCAGTTAATTCAGACGACTATGAAATGATGCAAGCAGCGCATGGTGCAGTTGAACGCATCATGAAACTTGCTGGTGATTTAGATGGCGTAATTTCTGGCGAGCATGGTATCGGTATTACTAAAATGGAATTCTTGGATGAGAAAACCATCACTACGTTTGCCGCATACAAGCAAAAAGTAGATCCTGAAGGTCGCTTCAACAAAGGTAAATTGATGGCAGGCTCAGGCTTAGATAGCGCCTATACGCCTAGCTTCGGTTTGCTTGAACAAGAGTCGATTATCATGGAGCAATCTGCGATTGGTGATATTGCAGATTCAATTAGTGATTGCTTGCGCTGTGGTAAATGTAAGCCCGTGTGTACCACACACGTGCCCCGCGCTAACTTACTTTATAGCCCGCGTAATAAGATTCTTGGCACGTCCTTGTTGATTGAAGCTTTCTTATACGAAGAGCAGACGCGTCGCGGTATTTCACTTAAGCATTTTGATGAATTCAACGATGTGGCCGATCACTGTACGGTTTGTCATAAGTGCTATAACCCATGTCCGGTTGATATCGACTTTGGAGATGTTTCAATTGCGATGCGTAACTTCTTACGTGAGCAAGGTAAAAAGCACTTTAATCCAGGCACTTCGCTTGCGATGACCTTCTTGAATATTAAAGATCCTGCAACGATTAAATTAATGCGGACTTTAATGGTTGGTGCTGGGTACAAGGCTCAGCGTTTAGGTCATGCTGTATTTAAAAAGTTGGGTTTATTAACTGGATTTAAAAAACGCCCACCATCTACGCTCGGTAAGCCTGAAATTAAAGCGCAAGTAGTTCATTTCTTAAATCGCCCAATGCCAAAAGCGATGCCGACTAAGACATCTCGTGCCTTATTGGGTATTGAAGATGACAAGATGGTGCCAGTGATTCGCAACCCTAGCAAAGCAGGTGAAGATGGTGATGCGGTATTCTATTTCCCTGGCTGTGGATCTGAGCGATTATTCTCAACAGTTGGTTTGGCGACACAAGCAATGTTGTATGAAGTTGGTGCAACAACGGTATTACCACCAGGTTACTTATGTTGCGGCTATCCACAAACTGCGAGTGGAAATCATGACAAGGGCCAGCAAATCACCGCTGAGAACCGTGTTCAATTCCATCGTATTGCGAATACTTTAAACTACCTTGATATCAAGACGGTGATTGTGTCTTGCGGTACGTGTATGGATCAGTTGCAAAAGTACGAGTTTGAGAAGATTTTCCCTGGATGTCGATTACTTGATATTCACGAATATCTGATGGAAAAAGGCATGAAGCTTGAAGGTGTTACTGGTACGCGTTATATGTATCATGACCCTTGCCATAGCCCAATGAAGACTTATGCCCCACTTAAAGTCACTAACGCGCTGATGGGCCAGGATGTTGCCTTGAATGAGCGTTGCTGTGGTGAGTCTGGCACTTTTGCCGTGAGTCGCCCGGACATTGCAACGCAAGTGAAAATGCGTAAGCAAGAAGAACTGGAAAAAGGTATGGCTAAGCTTGGTTTAACGCCGGGCGCGCCAGAAGAAGAAGTTAAAATTCTGACGTCATGTCCAAGTTGCTTGCAAGGCTTATCACGTTACGGTGAAGATACTGGGATTAAATCTGATTACATCGTGGTTGAGATGGCTAAGCATTTGTTGGGCGATGACTGGATGCAAAAGTATGTTGAAAAAGCCAATAACGGCGGGATAGAAAAAGTCCTGTTGTAACCAGCCTGTAGTAATCAGTAAGTGTAATAAATAAAAAAGCGCGTTATCTTGAAAGATGCCGCGCTTTTTTATTAATGATGAGTCACCGTTTATTTGAATAAAGTAATTTGTTTGTTAACGATTCTAGATTTTGGGAATACTGCTTTAAACGTACTACCTTTACCAAATTCGCTGGTGATTTCTAAACGACCTTGATGTCGACTGAGAATGTGCTTAACAATTGATAAGCCTAATCCTGTGCCGCCAGTTTCACGACTCCGGCTTCGGTCAACACGATAGAATCTTTCTGTTAAGCGATCTAAATGTTGTTGTTCAATGCCTAATCCAGTATCTGTAACGCTAAATACCGCTTCGTGATTAAGCAGTTGCCAGTTCATCGAGATGCTTCCCCCCTCTGGTGTGTAGCGAATCGCATTGCTGACTAAATTACCAAAAGCACTGTGTAATTCCTGACTGGATCCAGTGAGGGCTATTGTTGGGTCCGCTTCTAAGGTGATGATGTGACGGCCGTTGCTTAGGCTCTTGGACTCAATCAATATGGCATTGAGTAACGCTACTATATCTAATTCTGCTTCATCAGGAGAGGTGGCACCATTTTCTAATTGAGACAGTGTTAGTAAATCTTCAATTAATAATCGCATTCGGCTTGTTTGATCTTGCATCATGCCAAAGTAATTACGAATATTTTCTGGAATTGCGCCATCCATATCACTTAAAGTTTCTAAGAATCCGCCCACAACTGTTAAAGGCGTGCGGAGTTCATGAGATACGTTAGCAATAAAATCACGGCGCATATGTTCAAGTTTTTCAACTTGGCTGACATCGCGGCAAATGAGTAGTTTTTGATTGCTACCAAAAGCCACTAGTTGAATTTCTAATGTAATGTCAGTACTTATCCAGGATTTTAATTTGATGGGATCAATATCAACGTGATGTTTTAAATACTGAATAAACTCGGTGTTGCGAACTAGATAAACAATAGGCTGATTTAAATCTTGCTTGAGGGATAAACCTAGTTGCCGCTCTGCAGGTTTATTACACCATTCAATCTTGTTATCGTCATCTAACAAAACAATGCCGTCAGGCAATGCGCTGGCAGCATGGCGGAATCGATCGAGGGCTGAGCTTAGTTGGCTTTGGCTGCGAATGTGACGACGTTGCTCGTGGTAGATGGCAGCGAATAAATCTTCCCAAATACCACCGCCTAGCGGCATCGTTGCAAGATCACGTTTTCGGTACCATTTGATAAGCTGATTCAGCCAGTGTAAGTGCCCAAACAGATATAAAGTAATGCCTACTGAAAAGCTAATAAGCGCATTTTCCGAATCTGATGCTGCCCATACAATCAGGCAAACAAAAGTAAGGCTAACAATAAGCCAGAAAGCTCTCCAACGAATATCTTGCAAGATGAATGACTCTCAATATTTGACGATACTATTATGAGCTATTGTGCAGAGAAACGGTAGCCAGCACCGCGTACAGTTTGAATTAAATTTTCATGGCCAGAAGCTTCTAGCGCGAAGCGAAGGCGGCGAATGTGAACATCAACAGTTCTATCTTCAACAAACACTTTATCTCCCCAAACTCTGTCTAGCAATTGACTGCGAGAGTGAACGCGTTCTGCGTTTGACATAAAGTAATGTAATAGTTTGAATTCAGTTGGACCTAAATCAATTGTTTTGTTATTTGCAGTGACCCTGTGAGTTGTTGGGTCTAACCTTAGGCCGCCTGCTTCGATTGGATCTTCTGTCATTTGCGGTGCTCTGCGACGCAAGACTGCTTTAATCCTTGCATTGAGTTCTCTTGGGCTAAATGGTTTAGTAACATAGTCATCAGCGCCAACTTCTAAACCACGAATTTTATCGGCTTCTTCACCGCGTGCAGTCAGCATGATAATCGGGATGCTTTTGCTGATTTCGTCAGCTTTTAATTTGCGAGCAAATTCTATTCCACTCATGCCTGGTAACATCCAATCTAATAGAATTAAATCTGGAATGGTATCTTGCATAATCAGTTGTGCCTGTTCAACAGTTAAGGCGCGAATAGGTTGATGCCCTGCTTGAATAATATTCAGCGCTAATAACTCTTGAATTGCTGGTTCATCTTCTACAATTAATATATTTGCAGCCATTATTTTTCTCTTTTCAGTTCTAATGTTGTATCACAACTTTGCCTACTATATTAAGAAAATATGACAGTTTGATGACACTGTATCCAATTACTTAAAACATTGCCTTAGAAGCTAGCTGGGCTTAGTGGTATTATTACGCATTCGTAAAAATGGTGGTATGCCTTAAATAAAGGAGTGCGTTTTGAATAAAATCGCCATAGATTTGAATGGTAATGGTTTGAAAATCGGGATTGTTTTATCCCGTTTTAATAGTGACGTTGGTCAAGGCTTATTGAAAGCATGTGAAGCTAAGCTATTGGCATTAGATGTTGCAGCAGAAGATATTACATTGGCGACGGTTCCTGGTGCTTTAGAAACACCAGTCGTTTTACAGGCCATGGCTAATAGTGAAAAGTTTGATGCATTAATTGCGCTTGGTGCAATTATCCGTGGTGAGACTTATCACTTTGAAGTTGTATCAAATGAGTCTGCACGTGGCGTTTCTGAAGTGCAATTGCAATATGGTGTGCCAGTCGCAAATGCGATTTTGACAACTGAAAATGATGAGCAGGCTTTAGCGCGTATTGATGTTAAAGGTGCAGAAGCGGCGGAAGTCGCTATTGAGATGGTTAACTTACTGAAGCAAATATGAGTGATGACAAAAAACAATCTGCTTTAAAAAGCAGTAAACCAGCAGGCAATCGTAGAAAGTCTCGTGAGCTCGCGCTTAAAGGTTTGTATCAATATTTATTGAGCCCTAAAGAGCTACGCTTAATCATCCGTGAGATGGCTGATGAAGCTGAGTTTGCGCGTGCTGATGAAACTTATTTTAGAAGTTTGTTGGAAGGGGTTTACAGTCAAATTTCAGAGTTGGATAACCGGATTACTAAATTTTTAGACCGTCCGATTGTTGAGCTTAGCCCAGTTGAGCATGCGGTCTTATTGATTTCAGCTTATGAATTGATTTTTGATGTCAGTATTCCATATCGCGTAGCGATTAATGAAGGGGTTGAGTTGGCAAAATCCTACGGTGGTACGGATGGTCATAAATATGTGAATGGGGTATTGGATAAATTAGCCGCTGAAGCAAGACCTAATGAAGTGACGCGCTAATTTGATTTATTAAATAGAATCATAAAAAAAGCATGATACAAGAACTCTTAACTGAAAAACTAAGACCAAAAGAATTA
>JBEIDM010000087.1:0-5030 GCA_040383445.1 Candidatus Methylopumilus sp.
AAACGGAAAGATAGGAAAATATCATGGCATTAGACAGCAATATCAAAACACAACTCAAAGCCTACATGGAAAAATTGGTGAACCCGATTGTGATTGAAGCATCGGCAGATCAAAGTCCTAAGTCTAATGAGATGATGGATTTGCTGACTGAACTTGCCGAATTATCTGACAAAATTCAGCTCAACCAAGTTGCTGATGCACGTACACCATCTTTTGCGATTAAACGCCAAGATGCGACTCAGTCATTAGGCATTAGGTTTGCTGGTATCCCAATGGGACACGAATTTACTTCATTGGTGTTGGCTTTGCTTCAAGCAGGCGGACACCCATTGAAATTGGAAGCCGAAAAAATTGCGCAAATAGCCGCGATTGAAGGCGAATTTCATTTTGAGACTTATATCTCACTCAGCTGCCATAACTGCCCTGATGTGGTTCAGGCTTTAAATATGATGGCAGTGATTAATCCAAATATTACTAACGTTATGATAGACGGTGGCGTGTTCCAAGACGAAGTCAAAGAACGCAAGATTATGTCTGTGCCATCTGTATTTTTAAATGGCGAAGAATTTGGCATTGGCCGTATGGAATTTGATGAGATTTTAGCCAAAATCGATAAAGGTGCTGTTGCCCGTGAAGCGAAAAAATTAGATGCTAAAGCACCTTATGATGTATTGATCGTTGGTGGTGGTCCGGCTGGCGCTTCTGCGGCCATTTATGCAGCACGTAAAGGAATTAGAACAGGCATTGTGGCCGAACGTTTTGGTGGTCAAGTGATGGATACACTTGCGATTGAGAACTTCATTTCTGTGAAAGAAACTGAAGGGCCCAAGTTAGTGATGGCGCTTGAAGAGCACGTCAAAATGTATGGAGTGGACATCATGAACTTGCAACGTGCTAAATCCATTAAGCAAGGTGATTTGATTGAAGTTGAATTAGAAAGTGGCGCAACACTTAAAAGTAAATCAGTTATTTTGGCGACAGGCGCACGTTGGCGTGAGCTAGGCGTGCCAGGTGAAGCAGAGTATCGCGGCAAAGGCGTTGCCTATTGCCCACATTGCGATGGTCCTTTATTTAAAGGTAAACCAGTTGCAGTGGTTGGTGGTGGTAACTCAGGTGTTGAAGCAGCGATTGACTTAGCAGGGATTGTGGCGCACGTGACCATACTTCAGTTTGATGCTGAATTAAAAGCTGATGCCGTGTTACAAGATAAGCTTAGATCCTTGAGTAATGTCACCATCGTAACCAATGCGCAAACGACAGATATTACTGGTGACGGGACCAAGATGAATGGTTTAAATTACAAGAACCGCGAAACGGGTGAGTCTGTGCATATTGATATTGATGCGGTGTTTGTTCAAATTGGATTGTTACCTAATACCGACTTCGTAAAAGGCACGATTGAGTTGAGTAAATTTGGTGAGATTGAGGTTAACTCTCATGGCGCAACATCAATGCCCGGCGTGTTTGCAGCGGGGGATGTGACGACAGTGCCTTATAAGCAAATCATTATTGCAATGGGTGAGGGTGCCAAAGCTGCACTTGGAACCTTTGATTACTTAATTCGTAAGTAACTCTTTTTTTCACCAATAAAAAAGCCCAGTCTATGCTGGGCTTTTTTATTGATCGATTAACACCTAAAGCACTTTACGTCTTTCCATCATGGCTTGCGCTAAGGTGCCGCTATCGACATGTTCAATTTCGCCACCCATCGGCATGCCGCGTGCGATGCGGGTAAGTTTTAGGCCGTGTTTAGCGAGCATTTCGCTAATGTAGTGTGCAGTAGCTTCACCTTCAACGGTGTAATTGGTGGCTAATACCACTTCTTTAACCAAGCCATCTTGGGCGCGTTTGAGTAGTTTTTCTAGGCCAATTTCTTTAGGGCCAACACCATCAAGCGGGGAGAGTCGTCCCATCAGTACAAAATACATCCCATCAAAGGCATGTGTTTGTTCCATCATCATCATGTCAGTCGGCATTTCTACTACGCAGAGCAAACTGCTATCACGATTGCCTGAAGCGCACATTGGGCATACGGCTTGTTCGCTAAAGGTATTACAAAGCTGACAATGTCCAACCACTTGTAAAGCAGTGTCTAGCGCATTCGCTAGTAAATTAGCACCCGGCCTGTCGCGTTGTAGCAGGTAATAAGCCATACGCGTAGCAGATTTAGGCCCAACGCCAGGTAAGCAGCGTAAGGCTTCAATGAGTTGCTCAAGGCTTGCAGGTGTTGACATCAGGCTGTTATTAGAAAGGGAGTTTCATGCCAGCAGGCATTAAGCCAGCCATGCGTTGTTCAGATGTTTTTTCGGATTTGCTAAGTGCATCTTTAAATGCAATCACGATTAAGTCTTCTAAAGTTTCTTTATCGTCCATGACGGCATCATCAATGCTCACGCGTTTTACTTCGTTACGACAGGTCATGAGGATTTTAACTAATCCATTACTTGCCAAGCCTTCAACTTCAACAGTTGCGAGTTCTGCTTGAGCACGTTTCATATTCTCTTGCATCATTTGGGCTTGTTTCATTAAATTGCCCATGCCGCCTTTGTTAAACATCTTTATTTCCTTTTAAATCTTAATGTTATTGAATAGGTTTAATACTGGATGGTATGACGTGAGCGCCAAAATCAGACACTAAAGCCTGAACGAAGGGATCTTGTTCAATCGCTGAAACCGCGTGTGATTGAACCGCTGCCTTTTCTTCAAAAATTTGCTTCGCTGGCGTATTGCCAGTTCCACCTGCAGTTAAATTGAGTTTAATTTTTCGGCCAAAATGCTGTTGAATCGCCGCACTTAATTTGTCTTGATAGGTGGCATCTAATAGATGTTTTTCAGACTCTGCGACGGTAAGATTAATATTGTTGTCATCAAATGATGTCAGCTCACAATTAAGTGCTAATGTGCGAGCTAGACCTAGTTTGAGTTCATCGATGAGTCCACGCCAGTTACCATCAAAGCTGTTTGCGCCTGCAGTTGGTGTGAGGGCTTCTATTGATGGTGTTTCAGTTACAGGAGCGTCGCAAAACATCGAAGCAGTTTGAGTATCGACAAATATTTCTTCAGCATTTTCTACTTCAACAATCGTTGAAATTGGTGCGGGTGTATTTTCTACTGCTTTATTTTCTATGGCTGAAGCGATCTCAATTGGAGGTGTGATTTCCACAGAAGGTTCTCTAATTTCAACCGCAGATAGGCTTTCTGATATAGGGTTTTTTGCTAATACTGGCGCTCTCTCTACAAAAGCAGGTCGAGCCGTCTCTGTTGCAGCATTAAGGTTGCTGTCGCAGAACGCACTATAGGTGCTGCGCTTGCTGATGGAATTGGTGTTTGAGGAGCAGTGGTTGTAGCTATAGAAACATTAGGCTTGGATTGAGCGTTGTTTTGACTAATACTTTGTTGGCCGCTTGGAACAGATCCTAATGTATCGGATTGGCTAAAAGCGAGCATTCGTAATAGCGTCATGCTAAAGCCAGCAAATTCGTCAGGTGCCAAGCCTAAATCACGGCGTCCAGTGAGTGCTATTTGATAATAAAGTTGTACTTTTTCAGCGCTGATTTTTTGAGCTAAATCCATAAGACTTGCACGCTCAGGCAGCGTCTGTGAAATGCTATCCGGTACTACTTGCGCGACTGCCACTTGTTGTAAAAGGCTTGCTAAATCTGCTAATGCGCCATCAAACGAAATGCTACGCTGTTCCATGGCCTTAGTTTGCTCGATTAGGGCGTTGCCATCTTGAGCGACTAAAGCATTAAGAAGATCAAATAAATAATGCTGGTCAATGGTGCCAAGCATGGCACGCACTTCTTTTTCATTCACCATTTGACCGCCGTAAGCAATCGCTTGGTCCAGCAAGGAAAGAGCATCACGCATACTGCCCGAAGCTGCCTTGGCAATTAAATTGAGAGCAGGGGTCTCAACAGGAATATTTTCACTGCTTAATATGGCTTGACAATGCTCAACAATTGAGCTTGAAGCCATTTGTCGCAGATTAAACTGTAAGCAACGTGAAAGTACGGTGACTGGCATTTTTTGTGGGTCAGTCGTTGCTAGAATGAATTTGACGTGTGCAGGGGGCTCTTCTAGTGTTTTAAGCATCGCATTAAAAGAGCTTTTGCTCAGCATGTGCACTTCATCGATGATGTAGACCTTAAAACGGCCTGAGGTTGGTGCGTATTGGGCGTTATCAAGCAGATCACGCATATTATCGACTTGGGTGTTAGATGCCGCGTCCACTTCAATTAAATCAATGAAGCGACCTTTATCAATCTCCATGCAGGCAGAGCAAACGCCACAAGGATGGGCAGTGATTCCAGTTTCGCAATTAAGAGATTTGGCTAATATACGTGCGATTGTGGTTTTGCCGACACCGCGTGTGCCGGTTAACAAATAAGCATGATGTAAGCGCTGCTGCTCTAACGCGTTGGTCAGTGCACGAACCACGTGTTCTTGACCGATTAATGTATCAAATGACTTGGGGCGCCATTTGCGCGCTAAAACCTGATAACTCATGGATAGTATTGTTCAGTAATTAAGGGCTTAACTTTAGCTTAATTTGTCATGCAGTGGCGTAAAAATTTAAGCCTTCAGCGACAAATTGGGAGGAGGCGAGCCAAACCCCCGGCACTTGCTTCAACAGCTGTGGCTGCTTCCTTCCGGACCTGACCAGGTTGGCTATCTTACAATGCGGGGAGGCCCGCCAGACGATATTTTACATCAAACTTAACCGAGGGCGCGTGACAAAAACGCAATGCAACAAAAATACACCTATATAAGCTATAATTCGCCGCCGAATTAGGAGAGATGGATGAGTGGTTTAAGTCACCACCCTGGAAAGGTGGCATACGCGTAAGTGTATCGAGGGTTCGAATCCCTCTCTCTCCGCCAAATTAAAAAGCCTCGTCATAGAAGGGGCTTTTTAATAGATAAAATGTAGCTTGTATTTTAGTTAACAAATACCATATTCAAACCTAAGCTGAATTTATTTTTGGTGCTCAAAAGATTACTCGAACCTCCACACCCTAGGGCACATG
>JBEIDM010000088.1:0-4881 GCA_040383445.1 Candidatus Methylopumilus sp.
CAAAACGTCATCAAGTTAAACAAGGCCAAATGCTTTTTGCAAATGGGGACGAGTTCACATCACTCTATGCAATCCGCACAGGTTTTTTTAAAACCTGCATTTCTAACGAGGATGGCCGCGAACAAGTGACTGGCTTTCAAATGGCTGGCGAAATTATTGGCCTTGACGGCATTGTCAGTGATCGCCATAGCTGTAATGCAGTAGCACTAGAAGACGCTGAAGTCTGCGTCATGCCATTTGCAAATGTAGAAGAATTATCACGTGAATTCCCTGTATTGCAGCGCCACGTTCATAAAATTATGAGTCGTGAGATTGTCCGCGAAAATGGCATGATGATGATGTTAGGCAATATGCGCGCAGAAGAACGATTAGCCGCATTTTTACTTAATTTAGTCCAACGTCTCCATGCTCGCGGGTTCTCACAATCAGAACTGGTGCTGCGAATGACTCGCGAAGAAATTGGTAGTTATCTAGGCCTAAAACTCGAAACCATTAGCCGTACTTTTTCTAAGTTCAGCGAAGATGGCGTCATTGAGGTAAAACAACGTTACTTCAAAATACTAAATCCTGATGCTTTGAAAAAAATATTCAATCCTCAACCTTGTCACAGCAAGCTTTAAGCGCACTCATGACAACTCAAGACTTCCTAACACCAGAAGATCATAACCGGGATGTGAGTGGTTTAACTTACATATACCCTGTTGTTTCTCGCAGAGCTGGTGGCGTCTCAATTGGCATCAATCTAAACGTTAACAACGCTTGTAATTGGCGATGTGTATATTGCCAAGTACCCGATCTAAAACGTGGGACACCAGACAAGATTGATTTAGCATTACTAGAAAAAGAGTTGCGTGGTTTTTTAAATCAATTACTCCACGGTGACTTTATGGAACGTTATGTCGCCAAGGGAGATCGCCATTTAAAAGACATCGCATTTTCAGGAAATGGCGAGCCCACCAGCGCAAAAGAATTCCCACAAGTAATAACGCTTGTCGAAAAAGTCTTGAATGATTTCAAATTACTCGATGATGAACATCCCATCATCAAAGACCAACCAATTAAAGTGCGCCTAATTACCAACGGCAGCTTAATGGACAAAGATAGCGTACTAAATAGTGTGGGGCATTTAGCCAAAGTGCATGGTGAAGTTTGGTTCAAAGTAGATGGGGGTACACCTGAAGATGTTGCTAGGGTAAATGATGTCAACATTAACATTACCAGCGTCATTAAACGCTTAAAAGCTTGTGCCGCGGCCTGCCCTACTTTTGTCCAAACCTGTATGTTTGGCTTGGATGGAAAGCCACCAAGTGAATCACATATATCAGCTTATATTGAATTACTCGCAGAAGTAAAAAATGATATTAAAGGCGTTCATTTATATGGTCTAGCTCGGCCGTCTTATCAAGAGGAAGCGCCTCGCTTGTTTAGATTGCCTGCGGAATCGTTAGAAAAGATTGCAGATAAAATTAGATCTTTAGGACTAACGGTTTTCGTGAGTCCATAAGCAACCAAATAATTAATAAAAAAGCCCAGAATTACTGGGCTTTTTTATTTAACTCAAAACTTAAAATCTAAACTGATTAAATTTCAAGCTGAGGACGGCCTGCTTCAGGCCAATCCAAGTGATAGAACTGACCACGTGGTTGATCAACACGCTCATAAGTGTGAGCGCCAAAGTAATCACGTTGCGCTTGCAGCAAGTTTGCTGGCAACACCGCACTACGGTAACCATCATAATATGACAACGCAGCACAGAAGCCTTGCGCTGGAATACCATTGGTCACTGCCAAAGCAATCACTTTACGCCAACCAGCTTGACCATCGTTCATCGCTTGCGTGAAATATGGATCCAACATCAAGTTCTTCAAACGTGAATCAAGCGCATAAGCATCAGTGATTTTTTGCAAGAAACGAGCACGGATGATACAACCACCGCGCCAAATTTGAGCAATCTCACCAAAGTTAAGCTTCCAATTGTAAGCCACTTGCGCTTTGTCAATTAATTGGAAACCTTGAGCATAAGCACAAATTTTTGAGCAATAAAGTGCATTCTTAATTGCCTCAATAATTTCTTTCTTATCAGACTCAGTTTTAACTACTGGCCCTTTAAGAATCTTACTTGCTTCAACACGCTCTTCTTTTAAGCTTGAAAGTGCGCGTGCATAAACTGCAGCGGCAATCGCATTGGCTGGAGCGCCCAATTCAAGTGCATTCGCAGCTGTCCATTGACCAGTTCCTTTTTGGCCTGCGGCATCCATCACCATATCAACGAGATAACCTTTACCCATTGGATCTTTTTGTTGAAGAATATCGCCAGTAATTTCAATCAAGAAACTTGATAGCTCACCTTTATTCCACTCTTCAAAAATCTTACCGATCTCGCCAGCTTCCATGCCAAGCAAGTTCTTCATCAACCAGTAAGCTTCGTAAATCAATTGCATATCGATATATTCAATACCGTTATGCACCATCTTTACGTAATGACCAGCGCCGTCTGGGCCGATGTATTCAGCACAAGAGAAACCGCCTTCAACTGGCTTACCTGGTTTACCACCTTCTAAAGGCACACCAGTTTTCGGATCAACTTTAGCTGCGATATCACGCCAGATTGGCTCTAGACTCGCCCATGCTTTACGGGTGCCAGAAGGCATCAAACTTGGACCGAAACGCGCACCAGTTTCACCACCAGAAACGCCAGAGCCAATAAAATCAATGCCCTTAGCAGCCAATTCTTTTTCACGGCGAATCGTATCTGTCCATAGCGCATTACCACCATCAATAATGATGTCACCTTGCTCTAGGAAAGGGAGTAAAGCATTAATCGTCACATCGGTAGCGCTTCCCGCTTTAACCAATAAAATAATTTTACGAGGACGTTTAATACTTAGAACAAAAGAAGCTAAATCTGCATGGCCAATCACATTCTCGTGAGATGGTTCATTCTTCTTACATTCTTCAACAAAATTCACCATTTTCTTTGGATCACGGTTATAAACCGCAATGGTGTAGCCATGATCGGCAATATTAAGGGCTAAGTTTTGCCCCATAACAGCAAGGCCAACGAGGCCAATATCAGCATTTTTGGTGGTCATTTTCTTCTCTTTTGGAGTTGTTTAATGGATATCTATATCTTGGAGGCGATATTATAAAGCGCTTTGTTGATCAAATCACTCGCTTAGTTCCTATTCTGCTAAAAAACTTAAATAAAATGTTCCCAAATAACACTTCTGCAATTAAGTATAATAAGTTTAATGACTTAATAATCCTTAACCCACAAGGCGATATGAACAATATAAAAATCAGCAGTTATTTAGTGATTGCTTCACTGTTACTTTTAGTACTCACCATGCATCTTGCTCCTGCTGCGCTTATAGGATTATTGCTATTTTTATTATGTAAACGCTTAGGTGATTGGTTCAGCCAATACATCCCAGAACTAGGTGCGCGCATTTTTGCGGTCATGTTAATTGTGACAATAATCATCGCCAGCATTACTGCAATCAGCATCACCGTTAGCAACTTAATCGGCCAAGAGCAAAGCTTATCCGGTCTTTCAGATATGCTAACTACAACCATCAACGATTTAAAAAATGATATTCCAAACACGTTAATCGCCTATGTTCCTGAACGCTGGCTCGCCTATGATGCTACTTCCATCCTCAGCATCATTAAAGAACATACTAACGAACTTAGCATGGCAGGTTCACAAGGCTTGCATAGCATTGCACAAATTTTAATCGCAATAGCGATTGCATTGTTATTAACACTGCATCGTTTTGAATCAATCAAACGCAATAAACCGTTTGCTTCTGAATTGCGTCAACGCCTAGTATTATTTGGCAAAGCATTTGAAAACATTGTATTTGCACAAATTAAAATTTCGGCTATCAATACGCTACTTACTGGCTTGTTTTTAATGATCGTCCTGCCTTACTTTGACATCCATTTGCCTTATAACAGAACCATCGTGATCCTGACCTTTATCACCGGTCTCATTCCAGTGGTCGGCAACTTAATTTCCAACACGCTAATTACTGTTATCAGCATTAGCATTTCATTTAAAGTTGCAATTGCTGCACTCACGTTCTTAATATTCATACATAAACTTGAATATTTTATTAATGCCAAAATTATTGGCACGCGAATTAATGCTTCTGCTTGGGAGTTACTCTTAGCCCTCTTTGTTATGGAGGCATGTTTTGGCATCACAGGTATTTTGCTTGCACCAATCATTTACGCCTACATAAAATCAGAGCTTACCCAAGCTAAATTAATCTAAGCAGCGACATGAACGAACTTCGGCATCAGAGTATGGTTTGCGTATCTATTCGCGAACCTGAGCACAAAGTAGCAAGCGTCAAAGCACTGTTAACAGACTTAAAAAATGGGGATTGTTTTATTGATTCCAATAAAGATTTATTAGATCTTAGTTTAGATTCAAATAGCATTCCCGGCCGTCCGGAAAAACCAGAATTAGTTTCGCCGAAGTATGTAAAAAGAAGAGCCATGAACACCCCTGAAGGAAGAGCGGCACTTATTCATGCTTTAGCGCATATCGAATTTAATGCCATTAATTTAGCCCTAGATGCAATTTGGCGCTTTCCAAATATGCCGGAGCAATATTACGCAGACTGGTTAAAAGTAGCCGCTGAAGAGGCTTACCACTTCTCATTACTCAATCAGCACCTTGTTGAAAAAGGATTTAGCTATGGTGCTTTTAGTGCTCACGATAGCTTATGGGAAATGGCAACAAGAACCACAGAAAATGTTCTAGCGCGAATCGCTTTAGTTCCCCGCACAATGGAAGCTCGAGGACTGGACGCGTCCCCTTCGTTGAGAGCAAAGTTTGCTCAAGTTGGTGATACAGATGTTGCCGCTACC
>JBEIDM010000089.1:0-4798 GCA_040383445.1 Candidatus Methylopumilus sp.
CGCTTAGCTAAGCAAATTTTATTTAAGCGTTTGGCCAATTTAGCGCATGGCACCATGACCATTATCGACAATACCTCTGATGTAAACACTGAATTTAAATTTGGTAGTTCACAACAGTTATCAGCACTCGATGATATTCATGTTGTACTTGAAGTAAAGAATAGTCAGTTTTATGGTGAAGTGGTTTTTGGCGGATCAATTGGTGCCGGTGAGGCCTATATGCAAGGTTACTTTGATTGCGAAAATCTCACTAACCTCATTCGTTTGATGGTTAGAAATCAATCGCTGCTGGATACGATTGAGAGCAGCTTTGCTCGTCTAACTAGCCCTATTCAAAAATGGTTACATATCGTTAATAAAAATACCCAAGCTGGTAGTCGCCGGAATATTGCAGCGCATTATGATTTAGGTAATGACTTTTTTAAATTAATGCTTGATCCAACGATGATGTATTCATCAGCAATTTTTGAAAATTCAAAACAATCTTTAGAAGATGCCTCTCTTGCAAAACTTAAAAGTATTTGTAAAAAATTAGATCTTAATAAACATGACCATATATTGGAAATAGGGACTGGCTGGGGTGGCTTTGCTATATATGCAGCTAAAAACTACGGCTGCAAAATCACTACCACCACCATCTCACAACAGCAATATTTGTTAGCGATTGAGCGTATTAAGGCAGCAGGGCTAGAAGATAAAATAGAAGTGTTACTCTCTGATTATCGGAATCTTACAGGCACTTATGACAAGTTAGTATCGATCGAAATGATAGAGGCTATTGGTCACCAGTTTTATGACACATACTTTGCCCAATGTGGTCGGTTATTAAAGCCCAGTGGCATGATGTTATTGCAAGCAATTACGATTACGGATCAACGTTACGCTTCTGCACTTAAATCTGTAGATTTTATTCAGCGTTATATTTTCCCAGGCAGTTGTATTCCCTCAGTGACGGCCATGCTTAATAGCATCACAAAATCTACCGATTTGCGTTTGTTTAATTTGGAAGATATTGGCCCACATTACGCAACAACACTTGCTAAATGGCGTGATAATTTTTTTGAACACATTGATGCAATTAGAGGAATGGGTTATCCCGAAACATTTATTCGTATGTGGGATTTTTATTTATGCTACTGTGAAGGTGGATTTGAAGAGCGTGCATTAGGCGATGTGCATATGCTTTTAGTCAAACCTGAAAATAGAAGATCTCCTAAGATATAAATGCATTTAATTTACCCTGAATATTATGTCCTCATCATGGCAGCTCTTGTCACGGGGGAGTTTTTATTCTCTGCGCTTGTTTATCGGATATTCAATCCTTTCAAAGTTTCACTTTCTTAAATGCGTTCGTCTTATTTCATATTATTAATCTTTTTGATTGTTTCAAAAACAGCCATGGCCACTGAAGAACCAAAATTTAAATTAATTGAGCAAGAGGGTCAGTTTGAAATAAGAGAATATCGATCAAAAATTATTGCTGAAGTATTTGTTGAAGGAAACATGAGTGAAGCTTCAAGCAAGGGATTTAGACTGATCGCGGATTATATTTTTGGTAACAACAAAACAACATCTGGGAACGCTGAGAAAATCAGTATGACTGCTCCCGTCATCATAGAAGAACACCCGGAAAAAATTGCGATGACTGCTCCAGTGAGTGTTGCAGAAGAAGATAAAGGCTGGAGAGTTTACTTTATCATGCCAGAGAAATACACCTTAACCACACTACCTAAACCTAATAATCCACAGGTAAATATTAGAGAGCTTGATGGAAAAAAAATCGCAGTTTATCAATTTTCGGGAATTGCGACGGAAAGTAAATTTCAGGATAAATTTACTTCATTATCTGATTGGCTGACAAAAAAACATTTGAAAGCAAAGGGCCGGCCTGAGCTGGCTCGCTATAATCCGCCTTGGACCTTACCTTTTTTCAGACGCAATGAAGTGATGGTTGAATTAGAGCAATGAGTCTCAGTTGAGAAATATTTGTAAAAGTTCGTTCAAGAATCTTTGCCCCATTATAGTGGGCTCAATGATGACTTGATGTTGGCCATTAAGGGATTGCGTAAGCAGTCCCTTTTTTTCTGCTTGGTTGAGTTGTTTGCTTATTGCACTGCGATTAAGGCCGGTGCGTTGTTCAAATAGACTTAAGTCAAAGCCCCCCGTTAAGCGAAGCGCATTCATCATAAATTCAAACCCGAGTTCTTCACGTGGAATAGACCACTCGTTATCTATTGCCTCACCTTTAGCGGCATGTTCTAAGTACCGATTCGGATGTTTATGGCGTGTTTGCCTAATAATCTTATCGTGAAAACTAAGTTTGCTGTGTGCGCCAGCACCGATGCCTAGGTAATCACCAAATGTCCAGTAGTTGAGGTTATGCCGACATTGTTTTCCTGGTTTGGCAAAGCCAGAAGTTTCATAGTGATCAAAGCCATGCTCTTTCAAAATAACTTCAATTTTTTCTTGCATAACCGCACTTGTATCATCATCCGGTAAGCTAGGCGGTGTCCGGTGAAACGGTGTGTTGGGTTCTAGTGTTAAGTGGTAAAAAGAAAGATGGCTTGGATTAAGTGCACATGCACGTTTTGCGTCTTGTAATGCATCTTCTAATGTTTGGTTGGGAAGCGCATACATAACATCTAGGTTGACCTGGTCAAAGGTTGCCATCGCCAACTCTGCTGCAGCCATGGCTTCACCTTCATCATGAATGCGACCCAGTGCATTTAAGTATTGATTGTTAAAGCTTTGAATGCCGATTGATAGGCGAGTGACACCAGCTGCTTTGTAACCTGCAAAGTGACCTGCATCCACTGTTCCTGGATTAGCCTCCAGCGTCACTTCCGCATCGTATTCAAGCGGGGTGAGCATGCGCACATGACTTAAAATTTTATCAATTGCTTCTGCAGAAAATAGGCTAGGTGTGCCGCCACCGAAGAACACGCTACTGATTTTTCTACCCCATACCAAAGGGGTTGCTTGCTCTAAATCAGCAATTAATGCATCAACATAAGCATTTTCAGGAATGTTAAGCTTGTTTTCGTGGGAGTTAAAGTCACAATAAGGACATTTACGCACACACCAAGGAATATGAATATAGAGTGCAAGCGGCGGTGGGTTTTTAAGTCCTGAAATAGTATTTTCGCCAGTGAGTGGTGCGTACGGATTTGGCGTATTGCTATTAATCGGGATGATAGGAATCATTTATTGTATGGATTAATTAAATCATCAACGAGTTGATGCAAGGCTTTGCGCATTTGCGTTTCTGATACTTCCATCAGCAAACCGTCCTCAAGAGCATCTTGAGCAATTTGTTTAAGCTCATCGAAATTTTCGGTCATGACTTTTACTTTTTCAGTGCAAGAGACCACGCTATTGTCATCACGCACCCATTTAGGCCAAGTAGATTTTTCGCTGCTCATACTGCCAGCCTTTCTAACTTTTGAAGAAGCTTTGCCGTTGCGTGACCGCGGTGGCTAATGCGGCTTTTAATATCAAGCGGAAGCTCAGCAACGGTTTTGCCAGTTTTTGCATCCATGAATAATGGATCGTAGCCGAATCCATCATTCCCTTTTAGTTCGGTCAAAATCTCTCCAGTCCAAACTCCTTCAGCAATAATTGGTTCAGGATCATCTGCATGACGGACTAAAACGATGACACAATAAAAATGCGCATGACGGTTTTTCTCATCGGCCATCACTTGTAATAACTTTGCGTTATTCCGAGCATCCGATTTTGGTGTGCTTGCATCTTCACATGCGTAACGAGCTGATATCACACCTGGCGCACCTTTTAATGCATCGACACATAATCCTGAGTCGTCTGCAATCGCAGGTAGGCCTGTATGTTGACTGGCATGTCTTGCTTTTGCTAAGGCATTTTCAATAAAGGTTACGTAAGGCTCCTCGGCTTCAGGAACATCTAATGCAGCTTGCGGAATAATTTCCAGATGAAGTGGCTTAAGCAAATGCTCAAGCTCACGGATCTTCCCTGTGTTTCCTGAGGCAATCACCAGTTTGTTAAAAGGAAGTTGCATTAATTAAGCACCTAAAGCTTGTTTTTGTTTTGTGACTAATTCACTAATTCCTTGGCTTGCAAGCGCCAACATCGCATTCATTTCATTCGTGCTGAAGGGCTCGCCTTCTGCCGTGCCTTGAATTTCTACAAAACCACCTTTGCCAGTCATTACGACATTCATATCGGTGTCGCAATCTGAATCTTCAATGTAATCTAAATCTAGCACTGGCATGCCTTTGTATACGCCAACAGAAATAGCGGCAACGGAATCCTTTAATGGGCTTTCTGAGATTAATTTTTTTGAAATAAGATGGTCAATGGCATCTTGTAGCGCAACATAAGCGCCTGTAATACTTGCTGTGCGCGTGCCACCGTCGGCTTGAATCACATCGCAGTCGATTTGAATGCTACGCTCGCCTAATTTTTCTAAATCAATAATTGCACGTAAGCTACGGCCAATTAAACGTTGAATTTCTTGAGTACGGCCAGATTGTTTACCTCGTGCAGCTTCTCTATCCATACGGCTGCCAGTTGATCTTGGCAACATGCCATATTCTGCTGTCACCCAACCTTGCCCTTTGCCTTTTAAAAACCCTGGCACTTTTTCATCTACACTTGCTGTGCAAAGTACATGCGTGTCACCAAATTTAATCAGCACACTGCCTTCAGCATGTTTGGTGTAATTGCGAATGATTTCTACAGTTCTTAATTGATTAGCTGTGCGGCCGCTCGGACGTGAAATATTGGCAGACATATTGTTTTCCTAAAATTGTGTTCATAC
>JBEIDM010000090.1:0-4687 GCA_040383445.1 Candidatus Methylopumilus sp.
AATCACCACATCAAATGATTGGGCTTCAAAACCTGACAATCCAGATTCCAAATCCATCTGAATCACATCCACGCCATTATTCATGGCTTTAAGCCAATTCGCATCATCTTTTTCTACGCCATAACCACGGATATTGTGCGTTTTACGTAATTGGCTTAATAAAGAGCCATCACCACAACCCAAATCCAGTACTTTTGCATTAGGTGCAATCCATTGAGCGATTAAGGCAAAGTCAGCACGCACATCAGCACTCATCGCCATGTTTTTTTCTAAGTTACCCATGGCTATACCTCAATCTTTGCTAAATATTGACGCATGATATTGTGATAATGCTCATCTGGCATTAAGAAGGCGTCATGACCATGTGCCGCAGTCACTTCTGCGTAACTCACGGAACGCTCGTTATCCAGCAAAGCCTTCACAATTTCACGTGAACGTGCAGGTGAAAAGCGCCAATCACTGGTAAAAGAAACCACTAAAAAGTCTGATTTCACTTTGGCGAGTGCAGCAGATAAATCGCCGTCGTATTCTGCTGCTGGATCAAAATAATCCAAAGCACGCGTCATACGCAAATATGTATTTGCATCAAACTCACCGGCAAACTTATCGCCTTGGTAGCGCAAGTAAGATTCCATTTCAAACTCAACATCAAAGCCATACTTAATATGACCATCGCGCAATTTACGACCAAACTTAGCGCCCATCGCATCATCACTTAAGTAAGTAATATGCCCAAGCATACGTGCAATACGTAAACCACGACGAGGCAACACACCTTTATCGTAATAATCACCGTCATGGAATTCAGGGTCAGTAATGATGGCTTGGCGAGCTACTTCATTAAACGCAATATTTTGGGCTGTTAAATTAGGTGCAGAAGCAATCACCAATGCATTACGAACACGCTCAGGGTAAGCAATTGTCCATTGCAAAGCTTGCATACCACCAAGGCTGCCGCCAATGATTGCTGCAAGCTGGTGTATACCTAAATAATCCGCCAATCGAATTTGAGAATTCACCCAATCCTCAACAGTCACCACAGGAAAGCTTGCGCCCCATGGTTTATCCGTTGCTGGGTTAGTACTGAGTGGGCCACTACTACCATGACAGCCACCAAGATTGTTCAAGCCAATCACAAAAAATTTATTGGTATCTAAAGGTTTACCCGGGCCAATGAGGTTATCCCACCAACCAGGATTTTTATCAGATTCATCGTATTTGCCAGCCACATGATGATTGCCAGACAAGGCATGACAAATCATCACGGCATTCGATTTATCAGCATTGAGTTTGCCGTATGTTTCGTAGACGAGATGATATTCCGGCAAGACTTGGCCACTTTTTAAAGTCAGTGGTTCTTTGAAATGCGCGGTTTGTGGGGCAACGATGCCGACTGATGAATTTAAAGACATGGCATGATTATACTATGAGCAGGAATAAATTTAACTGCCTAGCGACCAACAGCCCATGGTGACCCGCTGAATACCTGCTAAATCAAGGGCGTGGCTTAATTGAGTAAATCCACTGCCAGCTAACAATCTAGAAACGGCATCAGCTTGATCATAGCCGTGCTCCAGCATTAACCAACCATTTTGATTCAGGTGCTGGGGAGCATTTGCAACAATCACACGAATATCATCTAATCCATCAGCACCCGAGGCTAACGCTGTGATGGGCTCAAAACGTAAATCCCCTTGTTGTAAGTGCGCATCATCTTTTGCAATATAGGTGGATTACTCACAATCAAATCAAACTGCTGATGACCAATCTCAGAAAACCAAGTACTTTGCTTAAAGGTCACATGATTTAAGTTTAAAGCCGCAGCATTTTCTTGAGCCACTTGCAGCGCCTCATGACTAAAATCAACCGCGGTAATATTAGCCCATGTTCTTTGGCTGGCAATGGCTAGCGCAATCGCTCCGGAGCCAGTCCCCAAATCCAAAACGTTGGAAGGTATATCAGTGGGTATTTTAGCTAAGGCTGATTCGACCAAAACTTCAGTATCATGTCTAGGAATTAATGTTGCTGAGGTCGTTTTGAGATTTAAACCATAAAACTCACGCTGACCTAATATATAAGCCAGGGGCTCGCCACCCAATCGACGCTTAAAAATAGCATTAAAAGCGTTCATTTGCTCAGCTGATAAAACATCGTTGGCATGACTAATGAGCCATGCATGATTCACTTTTAACACCTGTTGCATCAACAAACGAACATCAACCCCAGCCTCATCAATACTAATAGATAATCCCTGACTTAGCTTCAGTTGAGCGTCTTTCAAAATCACGTGCAATTCATTCATCGCACTATTTTATAGCGATTGTCATGAAGGCAATTGATTAATTTCTGCATGCACCATATCAGTGCGCAGCTCTCGTTTTGTGTGCAATCGCATCCCATCTTTATAAAAAGATAACCAGCTACGGTACGTTTCAATTGTTGGAACGGTTATTGCTTTTAGATTAATGAAAGCATTGCTAACGCAATGATCAGTTTTTAACTTAAGAATAGATAAGTAGACGGAGGGTAAAATGAAAAAAACAGATTTAGTTTTACGCTTGTTTTTAGTTGGCATGATGTTGATGAGCAATTGCCTCATCTCGTCAGCTTTCGCCATGCCCTCTGACACTCTTTTAAAAACACTAAACGCTGAAGTTTATCGAGTTGAGGTTCTTCATCAAAACGGCACGCACGGTTTAGGTTCAGCCGTCGTAATCGCAAAAGATCAATTAGTGACAAACTGCCATGTGGTGACTAATGCTAAAGATGTAAAAGTGATGGTCAACGGCGCTGCTCATGCAGTCACTGGCCTTAAACCTGATTGGCATCATGATATCTGCATCATCACTACAGCCGGTTTAGACTTGCCAGTTGCTGAGATGGGCGAAAGTAAAAACCTGCACTATCAAACGCCAGTATTGACCGTTGGTTATCCAGATAAAACCACAACACCCGTGAACACATTTGGAGAAGTGGATGGACTTTTACCGATGGATGATGGACTAGTGATCCGTGCTAGCAGTGCTTTTAATCTAGGTGCGAGTGGCGGCGGCATGTTCGATGAAACAGGCAAATTAGTGGGCATCATCACACTCAAAAGCCGTGGTGCTAATGCACAATACTTTTTTATGCCTGTGGAGTGGGTCGGTGCTTTAATGCACAAACCAACACAAGCACTTGGCCTTGTGGCTGAAAAACCTTTTTGGGCATTAGCAGACAGCCAAAAACCATATTTCATGAAGGTTGTTCAACCTACAGTTCAACATGACTGGGAAGCATTAAAGGCCGTTTCAATGGCATGGGTTGATCAGGAGCCAAATACCGCTGAGTCATGGGGCTATCTTGCAATCGCTGAGTATGAAACCAAGCAATTTGATAAAGCGCTAAGCCACTTTAAAAAAGCAATCTCATTGCGCGATGATTTTGCCCTCGGAAAAATATACCTAAGCAAACTCACTACATTTTGAGTTTATTTTAGTCAGTTTAATTAAAGTAAACTTCACCTTTACATCTCCCAGTCATGCCTGAATATGCCAAATGGCATATTCAGGCATATCCTTTTAGGCAGTCTATTCAAGATTAAAGTTTGCTCATAATTCGTTTCACTAATCAAAGATAAATATTTTGAAACGAATTAATAAAGGAGCATGCCATGAAAACTTTAAATTTAACTGCCATTTTAGCTTCAGCACTTCTATCAGTTTCAGCAGCAGCTTATGCTAAAGACACAGTCAAACATGATGCACATAGTCACCAATTTATGTCTAAACGCCCTTATCAACAAACGTTAGCAACTAAAGCGCCAGCAAAAGAACAGCAATGGGAAGGCGCTACCTATATTGCAGATGCAGACGGCATTGATGAAAGCCATCTTAAAAATCAGCAAGCACTTCGCCTACACAATATTGGCAAACGTGCTTTTTAATCATTAAAAACTTATTATTAAGGAGATCAAAATGAACAAATTATTAGCACTCATGTTATCTGGATTGTTACTTTCAGCAACTAGCGCGTATGCCGATAGCACCGCTAAAGCTAAAAACAACCAACAAAATCTTGCAAGACAACCTTATCAACAAACGCCTGCTCAGGATGAAACTAAAGATTCAAACTTTGAGGGTGCTACCTTGATTGATCAAGATGCAGAATCTGCAAAGACTCAAAAAACTTTACAGTTGCATCGCTTCGATCGCCGTCCTTATATGGAAAAAAGTAAAGACTAGTAGCTTTAAGTACAAAAAAGCCCGCATTTGCGGGCTTTTAATTGATTAACTATTTTCTACATTCAAAGTGAATTTCACGTTTAACGCCAGTGGCGTCAGCATTTTTTTCTAAAATCACATAGCCTTTTGAACAAGTAATCTGTGCTTTGTCATTACAAGAACCCCAGCTCTCTACTGCACCACCACAGGTAGTAAAATAAGCGTTCTTATAAATATGACTTTTAAGTACCGGTTGAGTTTGACCATTCATCAATTGTGCACAGCCAGCAATTAATCCAACTAAAACAATCAACAATAATTTCATTTTAAACTTTCCATAAACTACAAATAAAAACGGCACCCGAAGGTGCCGTTTAATCTATTTCTAACTAAGAATTAAATCCTAGAAGAATAAGATTGCGCCAGCAGACATGATTTTAGAATCATTTGTTTGGCTGTTATGGTTTTTAGACTCAACTTTTGAG
>JBEIDM010000091.1:0-4648 GCA_040383445.1 Candidatus Methylopumilus sp.
ACTGCTATAGTTTTGAATCTATCAAAGCATCTGTACTGAATGAAAACTTCCCGCCGTCACCTTGAATTACTCTCCCCAGCAAAAAATGCCGACTATGGCATTGAAGCCATAAATCATGGTGCTGATGCAATTTACATCGGCGGGCCAGCTTATGGGGCGCGTGCTAAAGCTCCGAATACCGTGGCTGATATTGAGCGTTTGGTGAAGTATGCACACCGTTATCACGCTGAGGTTTTTGTAACCTTAAATACAATTTTTCATGATAATGAGCTTGAAGGCGCGCGAGAAATTGTTCAACAACTTTATGAAATTGGTACTGATGCTTTAATTGTGCAGGATATGGGCTTGTTGGAGATGGATTTGCCACCTATTCAGCTGCATGCGAGCACGCAGACTGATATACGCACTGTAGAAAAAGCACAGTTTTTAGATCAAGTGGGTTTTTCACAAATTGTGTTGGCGCGAGAATTAGATTTAAAAACCATCCAGCAAATCGCAGATGCGACTAGCTGTAATTTAGAATTCTTCGTACATGGTGCTTTATGTGTAGCTTTTAGTGGGCAATGTTTTATTAGTCATGCCCATACAGGCCGAAGTGCCAATCGTGGTGAGTGTTCACAAGAATGTCGATTGCCTTACCGTTTAGAAGATTCACAAGGCCGCGTTATTGGAAACGACAAACATTATTTATCGATGAAAGATAATGATCAAAGCGCCAATCTCAGAGCCTTGATTGATGCTGGGATTAGTTCTTTCAAAATTGAAGGCAGATATAAAGATTTGCCTTATCTTAAAAATGCGACAGCGCATTATCGTCAATTAATTGACGAGATCTTGAACGACATGCCTGAGTTTGCGAAATCCTCATCGGGCTCATGTAGTTACACTTTTACGCCTCAGCCAGAAAAAACTTTTAATCGAAGTGCCACAGATTATTTTGTGAATGGTAGAAAAGCCGATATCGGTGCGTTCGATACCCCTAAATTTGCGGGTGAAGAAATAGGTAAAGTGACTAAAGTTGGTAAAGACTTCTTCGAAATGACCAGTGCAGTTGAGCTACATAACGGGGATGGTTTATGTTTCTTTGATGTACATAAAGAATTGGTTGGGATGCGCATTAATACCGTTGACGGTAATCGATTAACACCAAACGAAATGCCCGAAGATATGCGTCGTGGCATGACGCTATTTCGTAATCGTGATCATGCTTTTATGCGTTTATTGGAAAAAGATTCTGCTGCTCGAAAAATTGATGTTGATTTAAATTTTTACGAAACGCCAGATGGATTTGCTTTAACCATCACGGATGAAGATGGTTGTAGCGCAACAGCCCTCATACAGCAAGAAAAACAGCCGGCGCAAAATTTAGAAAAGGCAGAAACTAATTTACGCGAGAATCTTACTAAATTAGGCGGCACAGATTTTTTAGTGCGTGAATTGAATTTGTCTATTGCCCAAGCTTGGTTTCTACCAACGTCTGCTGTGAATGCGCTTCGTCGTGATGCAATTGAACAACTTATGCAAGTGCGGCTTGCTAGTTATCATCGTCCAGCTAAAAAAGCAGCCGCAGAGCCGCCAGCAATCTATCCTGAAGATACGTTGAGTTATCTCGCGAATGTTTACAATAAAAAAGCACGCGCTTTTTACGAAAAACATGGTGTCAAAATGATTGCCGCAGCCTATGAGGCTAATGAAGAATTAGGTGAAGTGCCATTGATGATTACTAAACATTGCTTACGCTTTAGTCATGGCATGTGCCCTAAAGAAGCAAAGGGTGTGATTGGCGTGCAGGGCACAGTTACGGCTGAGCCTATGACCTTAATCAACGGCAACGATAAGTTCACACTTAAATTTGATTGCAAGCCATGTGAAATGCATGTGATGGGTAAGATTCGCAAGCCTGTTTTGCAAATGTCCGCGCCACAGCCTTTACATTTTCATCCTAGACGATAGTCATCATAATCTAGGGTCGCTAATGAACCCCAATTTGGTAATTCCTGCGTTTTGGGCGCTGGCCATGATTTCTGCCAACACTTGATAGCGGGTATCTTTGTCAGCTCTTAGATGAATTTCAGGCTGGTTTTTTTTCTGAGCAGCCTCTTGTAATTTCTCGATGACTAAGTTTTTTTCTATAGGCTTGTCATCCCAAAAAATCTGTCCAGATTGATTAATCGAAATAGAGATGACTTCAGGCTTTTCAATAAGCAATTGACTACTGGCTTTAGGTAAATCAATTTTGACTGCGTGAGTTAATAGTGGTGCAGTAATAATAAAAATCACCAATAACACCAACATGACATCTACAAGGGGTGTGGTATTAATTTCAGACATCGGCTCCGCACTTCTTTGCTGATGAGCACCAATGTGTTTTGTGCCTATCATGTCGTTTTCTCAACCACGTGAAACGCATCTTTTTTGACTTTGCTGGCGTCCAATTTTTGCATGACTGCGCCAGTCGTTAGCAAAATATGAAGTTCTTCACAGAATTGTTCTATTTGACTGAGTAGCACACGATTGGCACGTAAGATAGCGTTATAAACAAGCACTGCAGGAATGGCGACTGCTAATCCAATTGCTGTCATAATTAGCGCCTCACCTACTGGCCCAGCTACTTTATCTAGCGTGGCTTGACCACTTTGACTGATGCTAAGAAGCGCGTGATAAATACCCCACACTGTTCCAAATAAACCAACAAATGGAGCAATGCTGCCAACTGAAGCTAGTACGCTTAAACCACGCTCATAGGACTCAGCTTTTTCACTTATGGCACGATTGATGGCACGTGCAATAAATTCATCTTTACTACAGGATTCTTCAGACTTTTTATCGCTAAGATTTTGATAGTGCTGCGTTGCAGCAATTGCACGGTTAACAATGCCGCTCATACCTGAGGTATCAGCAATGTCCATGGCATTAGCGAGTTGTTTTGCTTGCCAAAATTGATTGGTGTAATTATTAATTTGGCGACGCTGTTTAAAAATTCTGACTGCATGCGTTATTGCAAAGTACCAGCTTAATAGAGACATCACTAAAAGTACTAATGCAACAATAATAGAAATAACTCCGCCGTTTAAAATGAAGCTTAATCCATCAAAATTCATTATTTTACTTTTCTTATTAACTGTCTAAACTGAATCTAACTGGAACAATCACTGTTCCAGCAACTGGCTGATGGTTACTTTTAGCAGGAATAAACTTCCAATTTTTAACTGCATTAAGTGCAGCTTTATCAAGCAGTTCAAAACCACTACTTTTGTCGAGTTGAACACTTTCAGCATCGCCGTTTGTATTCACAACCACTTTTAATGTGAGGCGACCTTGTTCTCCGCGTCGACGTGACATTCCTGGATATTCAGGAGCAGGGTTATGCAAATAGTCTGCATTGAACCGCGGCGGTTCAAAAGTAATCTCTGGCTCTGATTTTTGCTCAGAATTCTTAGAGCTTTCCGCTGTTGCAGCATTTGCGATTTGCGTTTTTTCAGAAATAGGCTCTGTTTGTGATTGTTTAATTTCAGGCTTTTCATTAGCGAGTAAAGTAGATTTTTCTTGAGTCGCCACTGCGATTTTTTTCTCAACCTTAGGTTGCTCTTTTGTTATAGCTGGCGCTTCATTTACTTTTGGTTTTGGAGCATTAATCAAGCTCACTAACATGGGTGTGATATCACCCGAGGCGTAAGAGTTTTGTTGATAATTTTTAGCGATGCCAATAAATGCTAAAAGGTGCAACAAGACAATTAAGGTGATAAGTGCGCGTTTGTTTTGAGGCGCGGAAACGACCTGATAACTTACTGGCATACTTAACACCATATTATTAACAGGTACGTATTCTGAGGCATGGTTGTTCACCACCAATTTCATAGTCGGTGCAAAATAATCTTTAAATACCTGATAGTGAGTTGTATTCATTTTGATCAATGCTAGTAGGTTGAAATTAATGTATTAAAATTTTCGAGTGCCATTTGATAGGAATGATAACAGTTCTCATCTGCAATGTAAATGAGAATTGTTATCAATATTAAGTATTGGGATTTTAAGTGGTGGGATTTAAGGTGCTGGATTCATCATCCGCAAATGCAGGTCTTCAATTTCAAGCATCACGTCTGACGATAATTGGATATTCCAAGCATCGATGTTTTCTTTTAGTTGCGTCATGTTGGTTGCACCAATAATGGTGCTTGTCACAAACCAACGGTGATAGACAAAAGCGAGTGCCAGTTGAGTTGGGCTTAGGCCTTGCGCTCTTGCAAGTTCTGCATAAGCCTTGCTCGCTGGCGTAACGTTAGGTTTTTTATAGCGCTGCGCATAACCCAAGAACATAGTCACTCGCCCAGGCGCTGCGGGGTCATCAATATATTTACCCGTTAGGTGGCCAAATGCGAGAGGAGAGTAGGCAAGTAAACTTACATTTTCTCGATATAACACTTCTGACATCCCAAATTCCATGCCGCGATTGAGCAGGTTGTAGCAGTTCTGAACCGTCGCGACACGAGGTAAATCATATTCTTTTGCAATTCGTAAAAATTCCATTAACCCCCAAGGCTGTTCATTAGATAGTCCGAATATCGAACTTTGCCTTCTTTGATCAGTTCAGCCAGTGTTTCAAGTTGATTGTGAATCGATACCCAAGCTTTGCGTTCGCCTTCTTGAT
>JBEIDM010000092.1:0-4598 GCA_040383445.1 Candidatus Methylopumilus sp.
TGGGCTTTTTTCTGTGTCATCCCTCATCTAGAGAGGCATGAGGACAGGAAAATGAATTACAAACTAGCCAATGCTGCATCGTAATTAGGCTCGTTAGCAATCTCTGAAACTAATTCGCTATGTAATACTTGGTTGTTTTCATCAAGCACAATAACCGCACGCGCTGTTAAGCCAGCCAAGCTGCTATCTGTAATCGCTACGCCGAAGTCTTGCGCAAATTTAGCGTTGTTGCGGAAGCTAGATAAGGTCACTACGTTTTCAATGCCTTCAGCACCACAAAAACGACTTTGTGCGAAAGGTAAGTCCGCTGAAATGCAAAGCACAACAGTATTGTTCAAAGCAGATGCTTTTTTGTTAAATTCACGCACTGATGTTGCACATGTTAGTGTGTCGATGCTTGGGAAAATATTCAGAATTTTACGTTTGCCAGCGTAGCTGTCTAATGTAATAGTTTCACGCTTCGCATTTGCTAATTCAAAATGTGCGGCTTTTTCACCTTTGCTTGGGAATTTACCGCCTATCGTAATTGGGTTGCCTTTTAAAGTAACTGCGTTTGTCATGATTAATTTCCTTTGCTAGATGATCAAATAGGGCGCCTAAACAACCAACCCATTAAGTTGACTATTTTAGTCTATTATTATTGAGTTTTGGCGATTTTTTGCTAATTGATTGTTATTAAAGAAGCTTATTTTTTAGTGCCTAAAAAGCTTAAAAAAGGCGCGATTAATCAGGTAAAATTGAGTCATGTCAGGTACAAATTCCCAACCTAGTTTCGTCCATTTGCGCTGCCACAGTGAGTATTCCATTGTGGATGGCACAGTACGTATTGATGATTACGTTGAGCATGCCTACAAAGACAAAATGCCAGCCTTGGCATTGACTGATCTAAGCAATCTATTTGGTGCAATTAAGTATTATAAAGCTGCTCGAGATAAAGGCATTAAGCCCTTATTGGGTTGTGACTTATGGCTAGAAAACGAGTTAAATCGTGATCAGCCTTATCGTATTCTATTGCTTTGCCAATCATTAGCAGGCTATTCCACACTTTGTTCCTTAATTAGCCGAGCCTATTTAGAAAACCAGCATCGCGGTCGTCCTGAAATTAAAAAACAATGGTTACAGGAATCGGGGACTGAAGGCTTAATCATGTTGTCATCAGCCATGATGGGTGACGTCGGCCAAGCCATCTTGCAATCTAATTTTAATGCAGCAAAAGAATGTGCGCAGTTTTGGGCTGATTTATTTCCCAATCGTTTTTACATCGAGTTGCAGCGTGCAGGCCATGCTCAGCAAGAGTTGTATATTTCACGTGCCTTAAAACTTGCAGCTAAGTTAGGTTTGCCATTGGTTGCAACGCATCCAGTGCAATTTATCGAGCCTGATGATTTCAAGGCACATGAAGCGCGTGTGTGTATCGCTGAAGGTTATGTGTTGGCGGATACTAGGCGGCCTAAACATTTCACTGAAGATCAATACTTCAAAACGCAGGCCGACATGGCGACCTTGTTCGCTGATATTCCTGATGCCTTGGCTAATTCAGTTGAAATTGCTAAACGCTGTAATCTCACACTGTCACTTGGCAAAAACTTTTTGCCACAATTCCCAACGCCTAACGGCGAAAGTTTGGATGAGTTCTTGGTGGCTGAAGCAAGAAGAGGCTTAAATAAACGCTTAGAAGTTTTATATCCGGACCCTGCGGTAAGAGAAGCCAGATCCCCTGAATACCAAGCGCGTTTGGATTTTGAAACACAAATTATTATTCAGATGGGATTCCCAGGCTACTTCTTGATTGTGGCTGACTTTATTAATTGGGCTAAGAATAATGGAGTACCGGTGGGTCCTGGTCGTGGATCTGGCGCTGGTTCAGTGGTTGCGTATAGTTTAGGGATTACTGATTTGGATCCTTTGCAATATGCTTTGCTGTTTGAGCGTTTCCTCAATCCAGAACGTGTTTCTATGCCCGACTTCGATATTGACTTCTGCCAAGAAGGTCGCGATCGCGTCATTGATTACGTAAAAAACAAATACGGACTGGAGGCGGTTTCTCAAATCGCCACCTTCGGGACCATGGCGGCAAAAGCCGTGATTCGAGATGTTGGACGTGTGCTTGATTTACCTTTTAATTTTGTGGATGGCATTGCTAAACTCATTCCACTTGAGTTGGGCATCACGCTTAAAGATGCGCTTGAAAAAGAACCGCAACTAGCCGAACGTCGTGAGCAAGAAGAAGAAGTTAATGAGTTATTGGAACTGGCCTTACGTCTAGAAGGCCTGACCCGTAACGTCGGTATGCATGCGGGTGGTGTACTCATATCACCAAGTAAGATTTCAGACTTTTCACCAATCTATTGCCAAGCCAATGGCGATAGCTTGGTTAGTCAATATGATAAAGACGACGTGGAAGCCGTTGGTTTAGTGAAGTTCGACTTTTTGGGCTTACGAACACTGACCATTTTAGATATGGCATTAGAGAATGCGAATGCGCAGCGTGCCCTAGATAGCTTGCCGCCATTATCTTTTGAGACACTTCCAATTGATGATAAAGCCACTTATCAGTTGCTTAAGTCTGCGAATACCACAGCGGTATTCCAGCTAGAGTCACGTGGCATGAAGGATATGCTTAAACAAGCGAAGCCTGACTGCTTTGAAGACATTATTGCGCTGGTTGCTTTATATCGTCCTGGCCCAATGGATTTGATTCCTGATTTTTGCCGACGTAAGCATGGTTTACAGCGCGTTGAATATCCGCATCCTGCAGTTGAGCCTATCCTTAAAGAAACCTACGGGATTATGGTTTATCAAGAGCAGGTGATGCAGATTGCTCAGGTGGTCGGTGGGTATAGCCTAGGCGGTGCTGACTTACTCCGTCGCGCCATGGGTAAGAAGAAAAAAGAAGAGATGGACGCCCAGCGTGCAGTCTTTGTTGAAGGCGCTAAAGCGAAAGGCACCCCAGAAAGACAAGCCGCAGATCTATTCGACTTAATGGAGAAGTTTGCGAGTTACGGCTTTAATAAATCACATGCTGCTGCTTATGCGCTGGTGGCTTATCAAACCGCGTATTTAAAAGCTCATTATCCAGCAGCCTTCCTTGCAGCAACATTGTCAGCAGATATGAATAACACAGACAGTGTGCATATTTTCTACGATGATTGCGTTGGTAATGGTGTGGAAGTATTGCCACCAGATATTAATCGCAGTGAATTCAAGTTCAAGCCTATTAGCGATAAACAAGTTTTGTATGGCTTGGGTGCGCTTAAAGGCTCTGGTGAAGCAGCGATTGAAGTCATTCTTGCTGCACGCAATCAAGATGGTCCTTTTAAAGATTTATTCGATTTTTGTGCACGCTTAGATTTACGTAAGGTGAATCGTCGTGTGATTGAATCTTTGATTCGTGCGGGCGCTTTTGATCAGATAGAACCAAACCGTAATGCCTTGTTAGCTGGTGTTAATCTAGCGATTAGTGCAGCAGAGCAGAGTGGCGCGGCTAGCGGTCAAGACAGTCTATTCGGTGCAATCTCAGACAGTGCCGCACATGTACTACCTAATGTTCCAGCATGGGCAGAACCCGAAAAGCTACAGCAAGAAAAAGTCGCGCTGGGTTTTTATTTAAGTGGGCATCCATATCAAGCTTATCAAAAAGAGTTATCCACTTTTGTTCATACCAGTTTGGGTAATTTAAAACCTCAAGATCAACCGCAGTTGATTGCAGGTGTCGTGATGGGTGTACGGATTAGAATGACGCAGCGCGGTAAGATGGCGATTGTGACTTTAGACGATGCGCAATCTCGTACTGAAGTGGTTGTGGGTAATGAACTGCTTACTCAAAATGCCCATTTGATTAAAGAAGATCAGTTGTTGGTGATTGAAGGTCGCGTCAGCAATGATGATTTTTCAGGTGGCGTGCGTGTCAATGTGCGTAAGATTTACGATATTGCAGCTGCACGTAGCGCTTACGCGAATATGCTTAAAATCTCATGCAACGGTCAATCTGATGCAGTTAAGTTACGCGAAATTCTAGCGCCTTATTGCCGCGCTAGTGCTGGGCAAGGCTTTGGTGAAGGTGGCCGCGGTTGTGCGGTCAAAGTGGAATATCATAATCAAGAAGCAAAAGTCGAAGTGATGCTTGGTGAGCAATGGCGTGTAGAGCTACATGATGAATTGTTAATCGGTTTAAAAGCCTGGTTAAGCGATGAAAACGTAAAAATCCTCTATAATTAGAATATCAACAGAATAAGAATCCTATCTTAAATATGAAAATTAGCTTTTTAGATTTTGAACAGTCAATTGCTGAACTTGAAGCAAAGATTGAAGAATTGCGTGCGGTGCACGATAGCTCTCCTTTAGATATCACTAAAGAATTAAATCAACTTCAACAGAAGAGTATTAATTTAACTAAAGAGACTTATAACAACCTGACCGCTTGGCAAATTTCTCAAGTGGCACGTCACCCACAACGTCCTTACACTTTAGACTATATCCAAGCGCTGTTTACTGATTTTGAAGAGTTGCATGGCGACCGTGCTTTTGCAGATGACCCTGCAATTGTCGGTGGTTTGGCACGTTTTGAAGGTAAACCAGTGATGGTGATTGGCCATCAA
>JBEIDM010000093.1:0-4588 GCA_040383445.1 Candidatus Methylopumilus sp.
AACCAAATAGGATTGGATGAGGAATTACTAAGTAAAAACCTTACAGCTAATACCAAAATCCAAGATTTGGATTTAAAAACTCAATCGATTAAGAATGAAATCGAAGTGTTGGGGCCAGTGAATCTTGCAGCTATTCAAGAATTAAATAGCGAACGTGAACGCAAAATGTATCTTGATAGTCAGGCTGCGGACTTAGAAGAAGCGATTCTGACCTTAGAAGATGCTATTCATAAAATAGACAAAGAAACGCGAAATAGATTGCAACAAACCTACGATGAGGCAAATCGCCATTTCGGGGAGTTGTTCAAAGATTTGTTTGGTGGTGGGCAGGCCCGTTTGGAGCTTCTTGGAGATGAGATTCTCGATACAGGCATGCAGGTATTTGCACAGCCGCCAGGCAAGAAAAATAGTACGATCCATCTGCTTTCGGGTGGGGAAAAGGCATTAACTGCTTTAGCTTTAGTTTTTGCTTTATTTAGATTAAATCCAGCACCATTTTGCTTAATGGATGAAGTGGATGCTCCGCTTGATGACAGCAATACAGATAGATTTTGCGCGATGGTTAAAAAAATGTCTGAGCGTACGCAGTTTCTTTTTGTTAGTCATAATAAAATCACAATGGAAATGGCCCAGCAATTAGTTGGCGTTACCATGCAAGAGTCTGGTGTTTCTCGTGTCGTAGAAGTGGACATGGAAGCAGCAATGCAAATGAATCACGAATTGTTTATATAAACATCCATATGGATAAATCAATACTACTATGAGCGAATTAACTTCTGCATTACTCGGTATAGGCTTAGCAATTATTGCCCTAGTTGTGACTTTTAATTGGTGGCAAGAGCGAAAGATTAAAAAAACAATTATTCAAA
Organism: Candidatus Methylopumilus sp.; assembly: GCA_040383445.1. Lineage (GTDB taxonomy): Bacteria > Pseudomonadota > Gammaproteobacteria > Burkholderiales > Methylophilaceae > Methylopumilus_A. The sequence goes on from JBEIDM010000093.1 coordinate 870, forward strand.
ATGCCAGTGAGATTCATGAGGACTTACTCATGGAAGCTCCAGAAACATTGGATATAGAAACAACAGTGCCAACTGAAGATCAGTTTGACGATCCATTCACGATTGGTGAAGAAGTGGATTTTAAAATTCAAATTGAAGAGACTTTAGAGAATCAACATGATCTTCCCCCAATGGATCATTATGAATTCGTTGAGAGCAAAGATTCGGAAGTTTTAAGCACTTATGAAGATGAGTTAGATGAGCCTGTGGTGCAAAATGAGTTAATCCAGGAGTCGAATCAGCATGATCATGCTGAAGTGATCGACTTTTCAACAAAAAGATCAATTTATGCACCGGATGCGATGAATGAAGAGGTTGATTTAATTGCTCATTTTCATTTTAGCGACCCAACGAAGTTTGAATCATTTTCACAAAATGTTGAAATTTTCAATCGATTAGACAAGCCTGTATTAAGTTTTGGCTTAGATGAAAATAACCACTGGCATGCCTTAGGTCACGCATCACAAAGTCTAGAGCTAACTGAAGCTGCATTTAGTTTACAGCTCGCCGATAGAGCAGGGGCTGTGACTGAAGAGACGCTATCACAATTTCAACAACTCATCACAGAGATGGCTTTGAAGTTTAATGTTGAACCTACATGGATAGGTGTTAAAGATGTTCTTGCTTACGCCCAATCTTTAGATGAGTTCTGCTTAGAGGTTGATAAAACCATGCATTTACATTTGGTAAGTGGCCCAGCTGGACGATTCACAGGGACGAAATTCAGAGGCTTGGCGGAAGCAAATGGATTAACACTTAATCCTAATGGCGAATATCAATCTTTATCGCCATTAGGCCAAGTAAATTTCACTTTGGTTAATATTGAAAATAATCCACTCACTAATGACATGCTGAAATCTAGCTTATTGAAAGGTGTAACTTTTAGTTTAGATATTCCACGTGCAGATCATTGTGCCGAAGCATTTAATCAAATGTTATTAATTGCAAAAAAAATGGAGCAGGCACTATCAGCAAGCCTCATTGATGATAGGCAAAAAGAGTTAAGTGATCATCAAATAGAAAAAATCAGACAACAGCTCAAGCTCATTCAAACGCATATGACGACCCGAGGCATTCCATCAGGCAGTCCTGTTGCTTTGCGTCTATTCTCTTAAAGATCTAAGTTTGCATGTCTAACCACAGTCAATCAAACCTGTTTGATCAAGTTTCCGATCCCTCTCATTCTGATGCTGAGCGTGCCGAAGAAATACGTCGTCTGATAGCGTTCCATGACCACCAGTACTATGTACTTGATGCTCCGATTCTGACGGATAATGAATATGATGGACTGTTTCGTGAGTTGCAGGCATTAGAGCAAGACCATCCTGATTTAATTACACCAGACTCACCTACACAACGTGTTGGTGGGCAAGCAATAAAAGCTTTTGGCAGCATAAATCATCGCGTAGCGATGCTGTCGCTCAATAATGCATTTGAAGATAAAGAGCTAGTCAATTTTGATAAGCGTATCCGGGAGGGGCTGGGATTCGATGAAATTGAATACGCCGTCGAGCCTAAGTTTGATGGCCTAGCTATTACCCTCACGTATGAAAATGGAATCTTTATACAAGGCGCCACCAGAGGTGATGGGTATGCTGGGGAAGATGTTAGTCACAACCTAAAAACCATACGTAGCATTCCACAACGATTAGCTACAAATAATCCACCGAAATTGTTAGAAGTGCGTGGTGAGGTTCTCATGTTCAAAGCTGATTTCGAACAATTAAATAAAGATCAAGCATCTCGAGGTGAAAAGCTCTTTGCAAATCCTAGGAACGCAGCAGCAGGCAGTCTTCGTCAATTGGACCCCAATATCACTGCAACACGTCCTTTATCATTTTTTGCCTACGGCTTGGGAGCAACGGAAGGCATCGCTGCCTTTGCCAGCCATAGCGAAAATATGGATTATCTGCAAAGTTTACATTTGCCGGTATGCAAAGAACGTGCAAACGTCAAAGGCGTGGAAGGCCTACTCACGTATTACCAAAGAATTGGTGAAATGCGTGACGAATTGCCATTTGACATTGATGGTGTTGTTTACAAAGTTAATTCATTATCGCAACAAGCCGAGCTGGGGTTTGTTTCACGGGCGCCCAGATGGGCAATAGCGCACAAGTTTCCTGCTCAAGAGGCTTATACCGTTGTTTTAGATATTGATGTTCAAGTTGGTAGAACTGGTGCGATTACACCTGTTGCACGTTTAAAACCGGTGTTTGTTGGCGGAGTCACGGTAACAAATGCAACATTGCACAATGAAGACGAAATGCGTCGAAAAGGCGTCATGATCGGCGACACAGTAAGCATTAGAAGAGCAGGGGATGTTATCCCTGAAGTTGTTAGTGTTCTTTTTGAAAAACGCAACAACGATGCTCGCCAGTTCATTATGCCGAGAAGCTGTCCTGTATGTGGCTCGCATATCAAAAAACAAGAAGATGAAGCGGTTGCGAGGTGTACAGGGGGTATTTTCTGCGCAGCTCAGCGTAAACAGGCGCTTATTCATTTTGCTTCGCGAAAAGCAATGGACATTGAAGGGTTTGGCGAAAAATTAGTTGAACAGCTGGTCGATCGTAATTTAACTCACACCCTTGCTGATATTTATCGTTTAGATTTAAAAGCGCTCGCCGAGCTAGATCGCATGGCTGAAAAATCAGCACAAAACATTATTGATGCCTTAAATAAAAGTAGAAAAACTACTCTGGCACGCTTTATATACGCACTCGGAATAAGAAATGTAGGTGAAGCTACTGCAAAGGATCTGGCACGCTTTTTTGGAAGTATAGAAGCAATAAAATCAGCTGATATAGACAAGCTTCAAGAGGTTCCTGACGTGGGGCCGGTGGTTGCCGAATCCATCCAAAACTTTTTTTCCGAGACTCACAATCAGGAAGTAATAGACGCCTTGACTAAAAGCCAAGAGCAGGGCGGGGCTGGAATCTACTGGGACACTGTTGAAGCTCAATTACCTCAAACGGGTTTGTTAAGTGGTAAAACCTTTGTACTTACTGGAACATTACCCACACTAGGGCGTGAGGAAGCTAAAGCATTGATTGAAAATGCCGGCGCTAAAGTTTCTGGTAGCGTATCGAAAAAGACTGATTATGTTTTGGCTGGAAGCGAAGCTGGGAGCAAACTTGATAAAGCCATCGAATTAGGAATAAATATTTTAGATGAAGCTGCATTTCTCGAAATGCTGTCGTAAAAAGGAAAATATCGTTATGAAATTAAAACTTTTTTTATTAACCCCATTAGCCTTATTAATCCTAGCGACAAACACACTGGCCGAACCTATCCAAAATCAAGATAAAATAAATCAATGCAATCAACTTATTAAAGATGAAAAGTCAGAAGAAGCTTTAAAATTAGCGTTAAGGCTAATTGCGCAAGAGAAAAACAATAGAGAGGCTATGCTTTGTGAAGCTAGAGCGCAAAGTACAATGGGGCAATATAGAGATAGTATAAGCACACTTAACTCAGCTTTAAGCTTAGCAAAGCAGCCTCTTGATCGAATGATTACACTTACAATGCTTGGGAATTCTTATAAAAATTTAGAGATGTATCCTGAAGCAAAAGCGCAATATGAAAGCATACTTTTACTTGCTCAAACACACAAAAATACGGGGTTTCAACGTATTGCACATAGCTTAATGGGATCAATTGAATATCTTAAAAATGAATATGAC
>JBEIDM010000094.1:0-4579 GCA_040383445.1 Candidatus Methylopumilus sp.
CACGCTCTGGAGCTGCTGACGTTGAATTGGCGCTAGATGCAGCTCATGCTGCAGCTGATAAATGGGGCAAAACATCAGTTCAAGAGCGCGCGAACATGCTGCTCAAAATTGCCGATCGTTTAGAAGCTAATCTTGAGTTATTAGCAACAGCTGAAACCATCGACAACGGCAAGCCAATTCGCGAAACAATGAATGCTGACATTCCTTTAGCAATCGATCATTTCCGTTACTTTGCTGGTTGCTTACGTGCTCAAGAAGGCACATTGAGTGAAATCGACGACACAATGGTCGCATATCACTTCCACGAACCACTAGGCGTAATTGGTCAAATTATTCCTTGGAACTTCCCAATCTTAATGGCTGCATGGAAACTCGCTCCTGCTGTGGCTGCTGGTAACTGTGTTGTCATGAAACCAGCTGAGTTCACACCAATCAGCATTATGATTTTGATGGAAACCATTGCTGACATCGTGCCACCTGGCGTTATGAACATTGTGAACGGTTATGGCCGTGAAGTTGGCGCTCCACTTGCTAACAGCCGTCGTATCGCTAAAATTGCATTTACTGGCTCAACTGCAACTGGCCGCGTGATTGCACAAGCAGCTGCTGGCAACTTGATTCCTGCAACACTAGAGTTAGGTGGAAAATCACCCAATATTTTCTTTGAAGATATAGCATCAGCTGATGATGACTTCTTTGATAAAGCAGTTGAAGGCTTGGTATTGTTTGCATTCAACCAAGGTGAAGTTTGTACATGTCCATCACGTGCATTGATCCAAGAATCTGTTTATGACAAATTCATGGAACGTGTATTGCCTCGAGTTGCTGCAATTAAACAAGGTAACCCACTTGACCCAAACACAATGATTGGTGCGCAAGCTTCTGCCGATCAATTGAACAAAATCATGTCTTACATGGACATCGGTAAACAAGAAGGTGCTGAGCTATTAATCGGTGGCCAACAAAATAAACTAGGTGGCGATTTGTCACAAGGTTACTACGTTCAGCCAACGCTATTTAAAGGCCACAACAAAATGCGCATTTTCCAAGAAGAGATTTTTGGACCAGTGCTTGCTGTCACAACCTTTAAAGACGAAGCTGAAGCTTTAGAAATTGCTAACGACACAATCTTTGGTTTAGGTTCTGGCGTTTGGAGCCGTGACGGAAGCCGTGCTTACCGCATGGGCCGTGGTATCAAAGCCGGCCGCGTTTGGACTAACTGCTACCATGCTTACCCAGCACATGCAGCGTTCGGTGGTTACAAAGAATCAGGTATCGGCCGTGAAACTCACAAAATGATGCTTGATCACTACCAACAAACTAAAAACTTGTTAGTGAGCTACAACCCTAAAAAGCTTGGTTTCTTCTAAAAATCAAACGGGCTTGTCTAATTCGATATTGAATTAGACAACTAATAAAGCTAGTATAAAGAGGCGGTTAATTACCGCCTCTTTTTTTATCTGTTATGGAGTGCATGATGGCTGAACGTATTTCTGGAACCCCTTCTGCAATTGCCCTAATTCGCCAATTAACAGCACAGCACGGCCCGATTATCTTTTTCCAATCAGGTGGATGTTGTGAAGGTAGCGGCCCCATGTGCATGCCAGCTAATGAGTTCAGAAAAACACCTTCTGACGTTAAAGTAGGCGAAGTCGAAGGCGCACCCTTTTACATGGGCCACAGCCATTTCCAGTTTTCAGAAAATACACACACCATCCTTGATGCAATGGACGCCTCTAGCGGCTCATTCTCCCTCGACTGCGGCACAGGCAAAGCTTTTATTACCAAAGGTCGTTTATTTACCGATGAAGAACTTAAAGACTTGCCACCTGTTGAAATTGGCTGAAATATCAAATAAATAAAAAAGGCTCAGAACTATCTGAGCCTTTTTTATTTTTCATGCAGATGATTACTACTCGTCACCGCCACCCATATTAGGGGTTGCAGTAATTTTATGTATCGCTAAATCAGCCCCCATGTATTCATCTTCAATATCCATTCGAATACCCACAAACTTTTTAAGCAATCCATAAACAACATAGCCACCAATAAAAGCAATAACAATCCCTAGCAGCGTCCCAACAATTTGTGACAACAAGCTAACACCGCCCATACCACCCAGTGCTTGCATACCAAAAATACCTGCAGCAATACCACCCCAAGCCCCACATAAACCATGTAACGGCCACACACCCAACACATCATCGATTTTCCAACGGTTTTGAGTAAGCGTGAACGCCCATACAAATAATATGCCAGCGACAGCACCCGTAACCAAAGCGCCGAGAGGATGCATTACATCAGATCCAGCACAAACTGCGACCAAGCCAGCTAATGGTCCATTATGAACAAAGCCTGGATCATTTTTACCCATAATTAATGCAGCAATTGTGCCTCCAACAAGCGCCATAAGTGAGTTCAAAGCGACTAGGCCTGTGACACCTGTTAAAGTTTGGGCTGACATCACATTAAAGCCAAACCAACCAACTGTCAGAATCCACGCACCCAATGCCAAAAATGGGATATTTGAAGGTGGATAAGCATGCAATCGACCATCTTTGCTATAGCGTCCATAACGCGCGCCTAATAAAACAACAGCAGCCAAAGCGATCCAGCCACCCATCGCATGGACCACTACCGATCCAGCAAAGTCATGAAAGGCAAAACCAAAATGAGCCACTAACCAATCTTGAATACCGTAATGCTTGTTCCATGCAATCCCTTCAAAAAATGGATACACAAAACCCACTAGCAAGAATGTTGCAGCCAACTGAGGATTAAACTTGCTCCGCTCCGCTATTCCTCCCGAGACAATCGCAGGAATAGCAGCAGCAAAAGTAAGCAAAAAAAAGAATTTAACTAGCTCGTAGCCGTTTTTTTCGCTCAATACATCTGCACCGTGAAAGAAATCAATTCCATAGGCGAGTCCATATCCTATAAAAAAATAGGCAATCGTTGAGATGGAAAAATCCACCATAATTTTAACTAATGCATTGACTTGATTTTTACGCCTAACGGTTCCAACCTCTAAAAAAGCGAAACCTGCATGCATTGCAAGCACCATAATAGCGCCCAGCAATACAAACAACACATCACTTGATGTTTGTAACGACCCCATAACAACTCCTCAATGATTTATATTTTATTTTTATATAGTTAACTAAGTCTATATATAACAGACTTTAATTTATTTATGGTTAGCAAAAAATAGGCCAACTTTGCATCTTATTGTTTTAACTAAAATCCCAGAAAACAAATATTTTAATATATGCACTATATATGTGCGCTATAAAATAAATGCACTAAATGTGCGCACGTAAAAATGATTAATGTTTACATGACGAAATAAGAGACATTGATTAAACTCATATACATTCATTATTTCAGGCATAAACCTTGGAAAACATATTACTCATTAGTTTTGTTCTACTTGCATGGCTTTGGTTTGACAGCATCAGTGCGCGTGATATTGCCATTGAAAAAGGCAGAGATCTGACAGAACGCGTTAATTTGCAGCTGCTTGACGAGAGTATTGCCTGCGTCAAAATCAGGCTTGCTAGAAACACCAAGGGCCATATGCAGATCCAGCGCACTTACGAATTTGATGTGAGTGCAAACGGCGGAGACCGAATGCATTGTCACCTGATACTGCTAGGTAAGTCATTGCAATCTTGGTATATCCCACCTTACTTGCAGGCTGTTAATTAAACGCCATCATGATAGGCCGCTTCGCCCCATCCCCTACTGGCCCTTTGCATTTCGGTTCTTTATTAGCCGCCCTTGCTAGTTATCTTGAGGCAAAAAAATCTCAGGGCAAATGGCTAGTTCGTATGGAAGATTTAGACAAGCCTAGAGAAATGAAAGGCGCTGCAGAAGAGATTTTACGAACACTTGAGGCGTATGGCCTCTATTGGGATGGTGAAATAGTCTATCAAAGTAAAAGAACCGACTTATATCAATCCGCTTTAAATCAATTAAATGTCGAAAAACAGACTTATGCATGCAGCTGCTCACGTAAAGAAATTCAAGACTCCGCAACTAATTCACGGATAGGAATAGAAGGGATTATTTACCCTGGCACTTGCCGTGAAAAACACATCACAAAAACGCCCCATGCCATCCGGGTAAAAACACTAGATCAAAACATTAACTTTGAAGACCTGATTCAAGGCCGCATCACTCAAAACCTCGCCAAAGAGATTGGAGATTTTGTGATTAAGCGTGTAGATGGTCTATTTGCCTACCAGCTCTCCGTGGTGGTCGATGATTACTTGCAAGGCATCACACATATCGTAAGAGGTGCTGATTTACTAGATTCAAGCACCAGACAAATTTACTTACAAGACCTGCTCGGATATCAACACATTCAGTATGCGCATATTCCTGCAGCGCATAATCAACAAGGTGAAAAACTGAGTAAGCAAACCTTAGCTCAATCAATCTTAGCTAAAGATTCCAGCAAAAACCTATACAAAGCCTTATGCTTTTTGGGGCAAATGCCCCCAACTGATTTAAGCGCTGAAAAAACCGAGCAAATTTTAAACTGGGCAATGGACAACTGGGATATCAACAAGGTGCC
>JBEIDM010000095.1:0-4507 GCA_040383445.1 Candidatus Methylopumilus sp.
ATGCTTACGGGCGATATGACTATCTTCAAATTCAGCTAAAAAATGAAGATGAACAGCCGTCACTGCCCAAGCTTCCCTCTCCCATAACCCAAAATAATTTTGATAGAGCGCCAAGGCATGAAAAACTGCTTGATAGCCATCACTATATTGCTGAGCAATTAAATCGCGGTCTGCAGCAGCCTGCATGCCTTCTAGCAAGCTTACTTGCGGCGCATCTTGCACATCATGCTCGGAAGCAGCGCCCAAGCCCGCTGGATTAGCCAGCGTAATCGCTTGATAAGCTTGAATAGCATCCTGAACAGTTAAAGCTTTCAATACCGATTGCAGACTTTCTCGACAAAAGCCCTTGTCAGAATAAGCTGCTTGAATAATGGGCGCAGCCAACAACACAATACCCAAGTTTGTGTTACAACCCACCGCATTCCATGTGGCCTGTGTGGCATTTAAAATGCGCTCACCAACAGTTAAACCAACTTGCGTAATAGCGGGTGCAGATACATTTGCGCTTTGAATAAAATCTTGCACCACCATACCGTGACCATCAGCAAACATATGCACATTGCCTGGCTTAATGGCTGTTAGTTCAGCCATACAAGCATCACGATATTTGTCACCAAATAATTGCTCAAGCACGACACTGTTCCAAACAATCATCCACCAAGGCCTGCGCAATATCCAATTCCGTCACAGCTTGCAAACCTTTCCAGGCAGGTATGCTATTGACTTCCAGCACGTACAATTTGCCTTGAGCATCGCGAATAATATCAACTCCGCAGTAATTAATATCAACGGCGCGAGATGCCGCCTCAGCTAAAGCACCCAATTCACCGTCATAGGCAATCGCTTCACATCGACCACCAAGCGCGACATTGTTTACCCAGCTCGCGCCGTGTCGGACCATGGCTGCAACTGCTTTTCCATTAATCACAAATACACGGTGGTCGTGCCAAGCACCTTCACCGCTATCAATATAAGCTTGTAGATAATACAAACCATCCACATAGCGTTCCATCGGCACTGGAAATGTATCCCCTTGCTTAATTAAACGCACGCCCTGACCTTGCGATCCAAATAAGGGTTTAATTACTAAGGGGGCTTGAGTAGACTCACGTTCAATAAAAGCCTGGGCAACATGGCGCGATTCACAAACCCAAGTGCCAGGGGTTGAAACTCTATGCTGATGCAATAAGAAACTGGTCATGGCTTTGTCGACAGTGCGCTCAACTGCTCGACCGTTGTTATAGACTTTGACCCCTAGCGCTTCTAAGGCATGCAAAATATCTAACCTTGCAATCACCTGCTGTAAGGAACCTCCCGGCACACCTCGAACAAAAGCAATCGGTGGCAATTGATCAAAACCAGGAATCACAAGACCTGAATGGCCATTAGTAAGATTAAAGTAACAGTCTTTAAGTGATACAAAAACTGCCTCATAGCCACGCTCAGCAAACGCCTCTTTTAAGCGCTGACCATGCCAACCAGGATCGTCAGTAAAGACGGGAATTTTTGTCATTTAAACCTAAGCTTTATAACCAAAGGATTGGTCAATCAAAGCGGCATCTAATTTACCGCCAGTGAATGTATTACCAGACTCAAGCGCTGTAACTGTCACAGCGGCTGGACTGAACAACATAGGATCAATTTGATAAAAATCCATGTTCACTGCTTTGAATACTTCAGCAAAAGGTCGGCCATAATCACGTGATGAACTGCTTGGTAAATCTTGTGCAAGTTTTGCTGCCGCGTTATCTGAGCCTTTTACAAATAGATGCGCATGACCACCAAATAAAATTGCATCATTAGTACGGCCCATTCCAATCAAGAAATCTGGCGCAGGTGGAGGCAGTGGTGCACTAGCCATGCCATCAACGACATGGTCAAGTGGAAAATGTAAGGTATGAATTTTGTGCATGGCCACTTCTAACACACGTGCAACAATTTGTACCGTTCCAGCCAAACTGCGTGTAGGTGTCAGAATAAAAGTTAAATTCTCAACCGCAACGCCCGTATCGCGCGCCACTTTTTCTATCACTTCTACTGGTGGTGATTTATCACTTTCAAGCACTAGACAAGCAGATTTGGCTTGGTCTTGATAACCCAATTCTTTGAATAAATCTTCCCGCGCAGCAATTGCTCGACCAGGACCAGAACCTAGTGAGAAAAACTTCTCATGTGCCAAACTCCAACCTGCATATTGACTACCTAAACATGACAAAATTGGATTATTTGAATGTACTGACAACATCCAAGGCCAATGTGAAAATGTTGATGAAGTTTGTAAATTGACATGCCCCAAACCACCCATACAAATCTCAGCAATCAAACGGCCAGCTTCTAAACCACCAACATGCTTAATACCTGCATCAACAATCGTGGCGCCGTTACTTGATTTTTCAACACCGACACGAAACTCCTTTGCATTTGCAATCAAATGCGAGACCAAAGGATTGGTGAGCGTATTGACGCTTGGCCAATTAGAGGTGTCGAGTTGAGCGGTTTGTGATGATTCAGACATGAAAGCTCCTGCGAAATTTTAAAAATACAACTTACTTAAATAATAGATTGGATAATATTTGCACACGTGACAGCACTAAATCTTGGGCTTCAGTGGCCTTATCCGCTTCAGCCAATACCGTACATATAGGCTGAGCATATGGAATAAAAGTTAAAGGCATCGGAATATCTGCCGTCCATTCAGGCCATATAAAGTTTTCTGGAATGACGATATCTTTATCCGCATATAAAACATTGCGTGCTTTGGAATGATTTGGAATCTGTGGGAATTGACTCAAATCACCAGCAACTGCCTGCACATGCAACTCAAACAAGTTAGCTTCTTGTGATTGATACAAGTCTAAAGTTGAGCTTAATCTTGGATTAATCTCCAACACCCAGAACGCGTCGTTTTGCCAAATAACATCCAAGCTATTTAAGCCACGTAAACCCATCGCCACCGTCAATTTCTGAGCAACATCCTGTAAAGATTTTTTAAGCTTAGCAGGTAAATTAGCGTGACCAACAATACCGCCGTAGCGATAAGGCTTACCTGCAATCGGCGCAACCCATTGTTGATTAAAACCGACCACCTTCACCTCGTTAGCATTCGCAGCAAACAACATAGAAATCGGAATGCCATCCATCATACGTTGGTAATAATGGCCATGAGGTAGGATTGCATCTGCTTTAGCATCTAATACATGGGTGCCGCCTGAACCACCCTCTTCCTTGCACAACCATCCGGCTGGATTAGCCAAAGGCTCAAAACACACTTCAGGATGCGGGATATTGAGCTGGTCTAGCACTTCAAAAAATTCAGGTGCATTTTTTAATCGGCGCACCGTGTCAGGTAAATTACCAATCAAAGGCATTCGCTGAGAAATACGCTTTAACAAATCAGGTTGCGCTTCAAAACCACTGCCATACGCAAAGCCAATCACACCAGTCAAATCAATTTGGTCTAAAGCAGCTTCAAACTGTTTAGCATCAAAGCCACTATTCGCATACTCAATCTTATAAACATGTTCAGCCGCACGCTGAGTATCTGTATCAGCAAAAACATCGAGTGCCGTTACCGAGTAGCCAGCACTCGCAGCGGCCTTCACGAAAGGACGTGATGAAACTGCAGCAATCAAAACACGTTTATTCAGAATATTCTCGATGGATGGTTAAAGACTTTTACGTGCCATTTCAAACGCTGACAAGAAATCTAGATATTGCTTCTTCTCTGATTCCAACATCAGTTTAAGCAAGTTGTGCTGTGTTTTATATTTCACATTACCAATTGCTAAGGCACCAATACCAAATGCTTTTGTTCCTGCAATTTGAATGCCATCGGCAAATACGTCAACACCTTCAGCGCCTGTTGGCGGCACTGCATTTACATCAGCGACTATCTTCAAATCTGGCGCTTGCGCCATTTGTGCCAAGCTCAAGACTTGCACACCGGCTGCTGCTGCGCACAAAGCGATATCTGTATTCTTTAGTACAGTCACTTTTGAATCATCACTCGCACCATCAACCGCAACCATATTCACGCCATAACGCGCGTTATAAGAATCGACCTTTGTCTGCACATCCGCAATATTTCGATGAGACACCATTTGCACCGTTGCGCCATACTTAGCTGCAATCACTGCAGTACAACCGCCAACTGGACCAGTCGCACCGAATACGCTTACACGGCGGCCAGTTAAATCACCACCAAAGTGCTTAGCAAGATGCTGTTCAACTTTAGCCATCATCCCAGCCGCTGTCGTAAACGCGCCTGATGGATCAGCAAACACTGACACTTCAAAAGGAGGCACCATCGATTTACGTGCTACATCCAACATATCCATGGCCACATCAATATCACGGCCACCAATAAAAACGCTTTCACGCTTAACACCACTCGGACCACGTGAAAAAATGGCATCTTGCACTAAGCCCATCACTTCTGTCATCTCCACATGAGTGTATGGCATTATTTTGTCAAAGCCGGCGTCGTATGCCATATTGACGTCAAATG
>JBEIDM010000096.1:0-4442 GCA_040383445.1 Candidatus Methylopumilus sp.
GTGTCAATGTAACTAACCAGCTACAAGCACTCACACCTATCGATTGTTCAGTTTTTTAAAGAGCAGGTACTTCTTTTTACACTTCACTAACACCGTAACTTGCGCTACAACGTTAGCAACGAGAGGGGCGCATTATACAGACCTGGTATTTCTGGTCAAGTGCTAAACAGTAATTTTTTACTACTATTTATTACGCTGCCCGCTCCGTATTTCAAGCGAAGGCCGCATTCTACAGAACAAAAAAATGCGGTCAATAGCTATATCGCAATATTTACAAAGTAATTACATTTTTATTAATTAATTGTGACGCGAGCAAACTTACGCTTACCCACTTGCGCTACAAATTGACTGCCGCGATTGAGTTGATGCGCTTTGTCAGCAACTTTCTCACCGTCTATTTTGACACCACCTTGCTCTATGGCACGCATGGCTTCTGATGTGCTGGCAACCAGCCCAGCTTGTTTAAGCAATTGGGGAACAGAAATGCTGTCTTGCTCAATTGAAATAGTAACTTCAGGGACATCATCTGGAATGCCCCCTTTAGAACGCAATTCAAAATCACGTAAAGCTTCTTCTGCCGCATCTTGATTATGGAAGCGCGCAACAATTTCTTGAGCAAAACGGACTTTTGTATTTCTAGGATTTTGCCCAGCAGCAATTTCTTGCTTCCATCTAGCGATGGTTTCTAATGACTCAAAAGACAACAATTCAATATAACGCCACATCAATTCATCAGAAATTGACATGATTTTACTGAAGATGACATTTGCAGGCTCTGCTACACCAATATAATTACCCAGGGATTTAGACATTTTATTAACACCGTCCAAACCCTCAAGCAGAGGCATTGTTAAGACGCATTGCTGACTTTGGCCAGCTTGCTTCTGCAATTCACGTCCCATTAATAGGTTAAATTTTTGATCAGTGCCGCCAATTTCAACATCTGCTTTTAATGCAACAGAATCGTACCCTTGTAATAAAGGATATAAAAACTCATGGATTGCAATCGGCTGATTATTTTTATAGCGCTTACTAAAGTCGTCGCGTTCTAGCATACGAGCAACTGTATGGCTCGCAGCCAACTTCAACATGCCCGCAGCACCTAGCTCGTTTAACCAGGTCGAATTGAAAACAACCTCTGTTTGCTCAGGCTTTAAAATTTTGAAAACTTGCGAAGCGTAAGACTTCGCATTTTCCTGAACTTGTTCTGCAGTCAATGGTGGGCGAGTTGCACTCTTGCCAGTCGGATCACCGATCATGCCCGTGAAGTCGCCAATCAAAAAAAGTACTTGATGGCCAAGCTCTTGAAATTGTCTAAGCTTATTTAATAAGACGGTATGTCCTAAATGCAAATCAGGAGCAGTTGGATCAAAGCCAGCTTTAACTCTTAAAGGTTTGCCGGTTTTTAATTTTTCAACCAACTCACTTTCAATGAGCAGCTCGTCACTACCACGCTTAATTAACGCCAAACTATCTTGTATTGATGTCATTACCAAAGGCCTATTATTACCAGGAGTGTCAAAACTTCACCGCATATAGCTTTTCTGTTAGCATTCCTTCAAATAATTAAGTATTTAGAAGGAATAACGGTGCGTTTTAATCAACCCAATAATCAAGAAATTTATAAAGGGAGCATTTTAACGCAAAATTCCTCAATTCACCTGTCACTCAATTTATTGCTCATCACGAGCACCAATCATTCAAAGACAATTTAAGCATGACAAGCGTACAAAACAATTCTGGCTTGTTTATTGGCCTGATGTCTGGCACCAGCCTTGATGGTGCAGATGCGGCATTAACTGAATTTAATACTTCTCCAGAAGGTACATTAATTTGCAGAACCATTGCATCACATTCCGTACCTTTTGATGACGCACTTAGACAATCTCTAATTGACCTTCATCATAGTGGGCACGATGAACTTGAACGTACAGCACTTATCAGCAATCAACTCGCGAGCATTTATGCTGAAGGGGTCGAAGGCTTAATCCAAAAAACTAAGATTGCAAAAAAAGATATCTTAGCTATTGGCTGCCACGGGCAAACTATTCGCCATAGGCCTGAGCTAGGTTTCACCTTACAAATAGGCAATGCGGCTTTATTGGCAGAGTTAACTGACATCAGCGTAGTTTCAGATTTTCGCAGCCGTGATATCGCTGCAGGCGGCCAAGGTGCGCCTTTAGTACCGGCTTTTCATCAGGCAGTTTTTGGTGATTCAACACTTAACCGAATTATCATTAATATTGGTGGAATTGCTAATCTAAGTGTATTGCCAAGCCAAGGCCAAGTGATTGGATTTGATTCAGGGCCTGGCAACATGCTGATGGATGCTTGGGCTGAAGAACACATCAACCAACGCTATGATCACTCAGGGCAGTGGGCGATGACTGGCAAAGTCATTGATGAATTGTTATCAAAACTAACCAGCGAAGACTTTTTTAAACTCTCGCCACCTAAAAGCACTGGCCGAGATTTATTCAGTTTGCCCTGGCTAAAGCAATATTTAAAACCAGAATATGCGCCGCAAGATGTACAACGCACTTTGTTAGCATTTACTGCGGAAACAATTAGCAATGCGGTCAAAGAATACGGTCAAAATGTTGATGAAATATACTTATGTGGTGGCGGTGCTTACAATGACGCACTATTTGAGTGCTTGCGGCAATTGCTGCATCATGTGAAAATTACGCTAACTGATGATTTGGGAATTAAAGTAGATTTGGTTGAAGCGGTTGCTTTTGCATGGCTGGCTCGCCAAACCTTGTTGAACGAGCCCGGCAACCTGCCCGATGTAACGGGTGCAAGAGGACCGCGCGTACTAGGCGCAATTTATGCTAGGTAAATAGTGCCTTATTAATTTTAAGAATAAATAGATATGAACAAACCAACCAAAGTAACCCTTTCTTTCGATAACGGCAGTGAGCCAATCGAATTACCTATTCTTTCAGGTAATTTAGGCGTCGATGTGATTGATATTCGCACACTGGGTAAACACGGCGTATTTACTTACGACCCCGGCTTTTTATCGACAGCCTCATGTAGCTCGGACATCACCTTCATTGATGGTGAAAAAGGCTTACTTTACTATCGCGGCTATCCAATTGAACAACTTGCAACACATTGTGATTTCTTAGAAGTCTCTTATTTGTTGATGCATGGTGAATTGCCAACAGCTGAACAAAAAACCGCTTTCACAGACACTGTGCATCAACACACGATGTTACATGACCAACTCACTAAAGTTTTCAGCGGCTTCAGACGTGATGCTCACCCAATGGCTGTTATGGTTGGTGTAGTGGGCTCAATGTCGGCTTTTTATGGAGAGTCTTCAGACATTCACGATCAAAAGATGCGTGAAATTACGGCCTATCGTTTATTAGCTAAGCTCCCCACAATTGCGGCATGGAGCTACAAATATAACGTTGGCGAGCCTTTTATGTATCCAAAAAATAAATTGGATTACGCAGCTAACTTTATGCACATGATGTTTGCAACACCTTGTGAAGAATACGTACCAAATCCAATTTTAGCGAAGGCATTTGAGCGGATTTTAATTTTACATGCTGACCATGAGCAAAATGCATCAACTTCAACAGTTCGCTTAGCTGGCTCTAGCGGCGCCAACCCGTTCGCATGTATTTCTGCAGGCATTGCCTCACTTTGGGGACCTGCACACGGTGGAGCAAACGAAGCTACCCTTAAAATGCTTGAAGAAATTGGCGATGTCAGCAGAATTGGTGAATTTATTGAACGCGCAAAAGATAAATCCGACTCCTTCCGCTTAATGGGTTTTGGTCATCGCATCTACCGCAATATGGATCCTCGTGCTTCTATTATGCGTGAAACTTGCCATCAGGTATTAGATGAGCTTGGCTTAAATGATGACCCGATGTTCAAATTAGCATTAGCCTTAGAAAAAATTGCGTTAGAGGACGAATACTTTGTTAGCCGCCGTTTATATCCAAACGTCGACTTCTATTCTGGTATCGTAATGCGCGCGATGGGTATTCCAAATTCAATGTTCACAGCGATTTTTGCAATGGCGAGAACTGCTGGTTGGGTTGCACAGTGGAGTGAAATGATTTCTGACCCTGAAGGAAAAATTGGTCGTCCACGCCAACTTTACACAGGACAAACCCGTCGAGACTTCGTACCAATCAATCAACGCTAAAATAAAAAAGGCGCTGTAAGCGCCTTTTTTATTTTGCTCATACTATTAATTAAGCAGAGAAGGAAGAACCACAACCACAAGTTGTCGTAGCGTTCGGGTTCTTAATTACAAATTGAGAACCTTGCAAGCTGTCTTGATAATCAATCTCAGCGCCCATCAAATATTGCAAACTCATTGGATCAATTAGCAATGTCACTGAATCACGCTCAACTTGCGTGTCATCTTCATTCACTGTTTCTTCAAAAGTGAAGCCATATTGAAAACCAGAACA
>JBEIDM010000097.1:0-4361 GCA_040383445.1 Candidatus Methylopumilus sp.
ACGTCCGCCAACGGCAAGTTGTTGCAACAGATCTTCTGGGACACGGCTTGCAGCAGCAGTCACAATGATGCCGTCAAATGGTGCTAGCTCTGGAAGCCCCATGGTGCCATCAGCATGCTTGAGTTTGATATTGCGCATACGCAGGTCACGTAGATGATTGCGTGCGCGCATCAAGAGCGGGCTGATACGTTCAACTGAATAGACTTCTATTGCGACTCTAGATAAGACGGCAGTTTGATAACCACAGCCAGTGCCAATTTCCAGCACTTTTTTTAAATAGTTACCGGCACGTAAAACTTCGGTCATTCTAGCAACGGTGTATGGCTGTGATATTGTTTGGCCAAAGCCAATTGGCAGTGAAACATCTTCATATGCCCGAGTGGCAAGGGCTTCATCAATAAAAATATGGCGTGGAATCTCTCCCATGGCGGCTAGCGTGACTTCATCTTTCACGCCTTGCTCACGCAATCTCGCTAGCATGCGATCACGCGTGCGTTGCGAGGTCATGCCGATGCCGTTGATGGAGCTACGTATCACTAACCCATCCAATTCTTAAGGGTGTCTAGTTGTTGATAGTTTGTTAAATCGGCTTGCAAAGCGGTAATTGACACCTTGTTATTAGCAACTGCGTAAAAGTCTGTGCCTTCACCAGCATCTTGTGCGCTCCCAGCAGGACCTACCCAATATAGCTTCTCACCGCGAGGTGATTTAGATTGAATCACAGGTTCTGCCTTATGTCGTTTTCCTAAACGGGTCACGACTTTGCCTTGAAGTTGTTCGTAAGGAATATCTGGAACATTGATATTGAGTAGCATAGGTGGCGGCAATGGATTTTTCTGGTAATGCGCAATCATTTCGATGATGACTTTTGCTGCTGTTTCAAAGTGCGTCGCATTATGTTGGGACATTGATACCGCAAAAGAAGGGATGCCTAATAAGAAGCCTTCCATCGCAGCAGCAACTGTACCTGAGTAGATGGTGTCATCACCCATATTAGCGCCATCGTTAATGCCGGAAATAATCATGTCTGGCAATTTATCTAATAAGCCGGTGACCGCTAAATGTACGCAATCTGTTGGTGTGCCGTTTACATAATAAAAGCCATTGTGGGCAACACGTACGCTGAGTGGACGATCTAATGTAAGTGAGTTGCTTGCGCCGCTACGATTACGCTCGGGCGCAACAACAACGATATCGGCAATCTTTGAAATGTGCTCCGCCAGTATGTTGAGACCTGGTGCGAAGTAGCCGTCGTCGTTCGAAAGTAAGATGTACATGTTCGGATTATATCGTTTTCTTAAACTGAATTTTAGCTAGCTCTTGTCAGGCGCGCATAAAAAATAGCGAACGTAAAAAATAAGCTGGTAAGTAATACTTCAATCAGAGCAAAAGTTTGCGACAAGCCTTGATCAGCCCAAGCTCTTACAACACCTTCAGTAAAGTAAATTAATATGAACATGCAAGCCCATTGGTAGGTGTAGCGTTTGCCATTCAGAATGCCAAATATTGGCAATAGCAATGGCACAGCTTTTAAGACTAATTTAGAGCCTTCAGGCTTGATCGGTGCTAACCAACCCTCCCAGATAAGGCTCAGCATAATGAGCGAAATTAGGGTGATTGAAGCGCCGATTCTTAATTGTTGGATACGTTTGATTTGAAGTGTTTGATTTTGCATTATGCGGCTAGCTTGATTGCGGTTTCTGCCAAGCGTTTGCCTAATGCTAAGCACAGTTTTTTCTCATCATCACTTAGTGGCTTGTCATCCATGGCGCCACCAATATGGCTGGCGCCGTAAGGCGTTCCACCTGTGATTGTGTTACCCAAAGCAGGTTCTGAGTAAGGCAGTCCAAGCATTAGCATGCCATGGTGCATTAATGGAAGCATCATTGTGAGTAGGGTGGTTTCATTGCCACCGTGCATAGAGCCTGATGAGGTGAAGACTGCAGCTGGCTTGCCAATTAAAGCGCCTTTTAACCATATGCTTGTTGTGCCGTCTAAGAAATACTTCATTGGCGCAGCCATATTGCCAAAACGGGTAGGACTGCCAAGTGCTAAACCTGCACAATCTTCCAAATCTTGAAGTTCAACATAAGGCGCACCTTTTTCTGGGACTTCAGGTTCGGTGGCTTCGCAGTTGCTTGAGACTTTTGGCACAGTTCGAATACGCGCTTTTGCACCGTCCACGCTCTCTATTCCGCGTGCAATGGTTTGTGCCATGTCGCGCACTGCGCCACCTTGTGAATAGTAGAGAACGAGGATGTCAGTCATTTAGTGTTTCTTAGCAAGTTCAGTCGCTTTGCCAATGTAGCTGGCAGGCGTCATTTCTAATAGTAGTTTTTTCGCATCAGCAGGAATGCTCAATGTTTCAATGAAGCTATGCAATGAGAATTTGTTAATTCCACCTTTGCCACGCGTGAGAGCTTTTAATTGTTCGTATGGGTTTTCTACACCATAACGACGCATCACGGTTTGAATAGGCTCAGCGAGCACTTCCCAGCTGTTGTCCAAATCTTCAGCAAGTTTACTTGGATTCACTTCTAATTTATTTAAGCCACGTAAGCATGAGTCATAGCCAAGCAATGTGTAGCCGAATGCCACGCCCATATTGCGCAGTACAGTTGAGTCAGTGAGGTCGCGTTGCCAGCGAGAAATCGGTAGTTTCTCAGCCAAGTGGCGTAATAGGGCGTTAGCTAAACCTAAATTGCCTTCAGAGTTTTCGAAGTCAATTGGGTTAACTTTGTGAGGCATGGTCGATGACCCGACTTCACCTTCTTTTAATTTTTGTTTGAAATAACCAACAGAGATATAACCCCAAATGTCCCGGTTAATATCAATCAGGATGGTATTGATGCGCGCAAACGTGTCATATAGCTCAGCCATATAATCATGCGGCTCAATTTGAATAGTCATTGGGTTGTAGGTTAAGCCCAAGCTTTCAACGAAACGTTTTGCAAAGCTTTCCCAATCAAAATCTGGGTAAGCAGATAAGTGCGCATTGAAGTTACCAACCGCACCATTGATTTTGCCTAGTAATTCATTGGACGCTAATTGTTTTTGTTGGCGTTTTAAACGGTAAACCACGTTAGCCAATTCTTTGCCCATGGTAGTTGGTGAGGCTGTTTGACCATGTGTGCGTGAAAGCATTGGTTGATCAGCGAGTTCATGTGCTAATTCAGTTAATCTTGCGATCAGTTTATCTAAGAAAGGCAACATGACGCAGTCACGTGCGCTTTTTAGCATTAATGCGTGTGATAAGTTGTTGATGTCTTCGCTGGTGCAGGCAAAGTGAATAAATTCACTGGCTTTTTTTACTTCTGGATTATTGTCGAACTTCTCTTTGAGCCAATATTCCAGAGCTTTTACATCGTGATTGGTGCGAGCTTCAATTGCTTTTACTTGAGCGGCTTCTGTCTCGCCAAAGTTGGCGATGACTGTATCTAATTCTTTAATAGTGGCAGCGCTAAATGGGGCAATTTCTTCAATCGCAGTTTGTGCAGCAAGTGCTTTTAGCCACTCCACTTCAACCAAAGCACGGTTTTTAATCAGTGCATATTCGCTAAAGCAAGCGCGTAGTGGGTCAACTTTTGATTGATAGCGACCATCTAGAGGTGATAGCGCATTGAGAGATGTGAGTTCCATAGGGACAACCTTTAAATTCATGCTGATTTGCTAAAGTGTGATTTTACCCTAATCATGCGCACTCAAAAATCGAGATGATGAAAATTATTCAACAAATCAAAACTAAATGGACTTTTTGCTGACCAAGGAATACATTCAGCAGATACCGCTATGAATAAATTCCTTAAAAATTTTATCTTGTTGATAATACTTAGCTACTCTTCATCGCTGATGGCGCATGAAGTAGCTCGTTATTCGACAGAGGCTCAGTTTCTTCCTGAGGTGACAGAGCCTTATGTTAGTGTGGCTGACAATATCAAAGCGATGGATACCGATCATGATGGCATCGTTACGGTGCATGAGATGCGTGTATTTATCGAGTCTAAGCATGGCAAAGGCTATGAGCAGAAGCTTTTCGACGCAATGGAAGCCGCTGCTGGCAATAGAAGTTGTGGTTCGTCTTTCTCAAAATCTCTCTATTAAATCATCTGATTCAATCTAGGCACGTTCATTGCATGGCTATTTTCATGCAAGTGCGATGCGAGCACAGTCAATGCTGACATTGGAAGGCGTGTCAGCGGCCTGTATAATTCATCCTAATTTAAGACTTTATAGATTGATATCCTCAAATGCTGAACACATACCACACCCACATATCTGAGCGTTCTGTTTTAGGCTTACCGCCACTGCCATTGAACGCAGAGCAAGTTGCTGCCCTGGTTGAACTGCTGAAGGTGACGCCT
>JBEIDM010000098.1:0-4355 GCA_040383445.1 Candidatus Methylopumilus sp.
TCATCCAATCCTATTTGGTTAAGCTCTTCTTGGCATTGCTCAAATACCAATCTCACTTGCTGCTCTTGTAATCTTGATTGTTCAACTTTATCGCGTAATGGATGCAGAACTTGCTCATTTTGCATCCGGTTACGTTCTTGGGTTTGCAATTCATTTTCGGCACCAGCCATGTCATCTCTTGCTTTAGCAAGCGCTTCTTCACGGCTCTGTTTTAAGTTGACAGCCACTTCCAGATTACCCTTAAGGCCTTCCATTTTTGCTGCATCTAAAAGACTCTCCGCTTCTCTTTTTTTGTTAAGTAAAGCGCTTTTTTCTTCTTTTACTTGATCAGATTTGTTTTTTAACTCATTGATACTATTTAAAATAATCTTCTTATTAAAGATTTTTTCTTGCAATGTTTTTTCTGCCAATTGGATCTGATTGCGCAACTCATTTAATCTAAGTTCAGCCGCCTGCCTATTGGAGAATGTTTGCTCTCTATCGCTTTTTAATTTGGATAAAGAGTTTTGAGTGTCATTAAGCAGCGACTCTTTGCTTGCTTGTTCATTATTAAATTGTGTCAATTTCTCTTGAGTTTGAGCAATATCTTGTTGAACCGCGGCTTGTCTATCTAACACATGCTGGCGCTGCTGTTGAAGCTTTTGAACTTCAACGTTTAAATGATGTTGCGTTTGCGTTAATTTGGTTAAGTTTTGTTGCTGCTGCTGTTGCAAATAACGACTATCTTGCAATGCTTGCTCTAGACTAAACAATTGAGCTTGTATTTTGTCTACAGCAGCTTTAATTGTAGGTAATTGTTTATTTAATTCGCTTAGTTCACGCTGTCTTTCCAAAACACCATTAAGCGATGATTGGGCTGCATTAATTGACAATGTGTTGATTGAGTAAATATCCCCCAATTTATTCAATAAGCATTCGTTAGCTTCAAGTTTTGAACGTTCTAATTCAGGATCTTTGCCATCATCTAGTAAATAAACACCATTTAGCCATGAGTCAACCAGTGCCTTAAGAGACTCATCTTTAACTTCCACAAGTTCAGAAATCAATCTCCAGCCTTCTTTAATCATTTTAGCTGGAGAATTTTTCATCGGCTCAGCAATAAGTAATGCTGATGGAGGTCGATGATTGGGGGTGATTGGGCCTTTTGTTTTAATCAAAGCATTTAAGCGACTGCCTAGCAAAGCCTCCAGGGCTGTTTCCCACCCTTTTGAAATCTCAATGCTCTGCCAAATGCGACTGGATTCTTTTAATTCACTATTTTTTAACCACTCATCTAATTTTGCTTCATGGCCAATTGAAGATTGAATTTTATTTAAAGAGATAATTTGAGCTTCAACGTTAGCTAAAGCACGCTCATCGATTAGTTGCCGCTCTCTAAGTACTTTAATTTCGCTAAGTTGAGCTGATTCTTTGGCTTTAAGTTCGTTGATTTCATCAGCGAGTTTCGCACATGTTACTTCCAATACTTTCAATTCGGCCTGTTTCGCAGAGAAGTCATTTTCATCAGGCAATTTTAGATTGGAGTTTTCTGCATTCAAACGATCAAGGCGTTGCTTCATTTCCAAAATGGATCTGCCAATATGTTCGTTATGATTTGCTTCAATACGAATAGATTGCTCAGCTTCGGATAAAGTTCTTTGAGCATCTGAGTGTGATCGTTGTGCTGAGGAGTAAGCGCGCTCAGCTTCTGGAAACGCTTGTTTTGCTTTATTGAGCAAACCTTCTGCTAAAACAAGTTGTTCTTCAGCTACTGATAGATCTATATTTAATTGATGCAGTTGATTATCAAGATCGACTGTTTGATTATCAGCTTTAAGTGAAAGCTCTAAGGTTTGTTCTAATTGAAGCGTTAGGCGGTCACGCGCTTCTTGCGTATGTTTTACTTGGGTTTCAAGATTAGCAACGTCAGCGTTTGATTCGTAGTATTGCGCTTGTGCAACCTGCACTGCTTCTGTGCTGGCGTAATGTTTCTGACGCAATGTTTCCAGCATGCTTTCGGTTTTGCGTAATGATGCCATTTGAGCTTCAAGCTCATTCACCAGCTTTTCAACATTGCGTTGACTTTTTTCCCAGCTAGCTGCTGAATCTCGTTTTCTTAATAGCCAAAATTGACCCTCAGCATTCTTTAATGCTTCTTGTAAGCGATGGTATTGCTCTGTAATGATGGCTTGAGATTCTAAGCGTGTAATTTGCTTGGCCATTTCCTGCCTAATATCTTCGACACGAGTAAGATTTTCTCGCGTATCTCTGAGTCTAAGTTCAGTCTCTCGGCGGCGTTCTTTGTATTTCGAAATGCCCGCAGCCTCTTCTAAAAAGACTCGCAGCTCTTCCGGCTTGGCTTCAACAATACGTGAAATGGTATTTTGACCGATGATGGCATATGCTCTGCCGCCAAGACCTGTGCCTAAAAATAAATCAGCAACATCACGTCTACGAACAGCAGTGTTGTTAATGTAATAAGTTGAGCCTTTATCTCGTTCGATGACACGCTTCACTGAAATTTCAGCATATTGCGACCAAGAACCACTAGCATCACCAAGGCTATTATCAAAAACAAGTTCAACACTTGCGCGAGAAATCGCCTTTCGATTGCCAGAACCGTTAAAAATGACGGCATCCATTGAGTCGCCACGCATTTCCTTCGCGCTTGATTCACCTAAAACCCAGCGTACAGATTCCATTACATTTGATTTACCACAGCCATTTGGCCCAACAATACCAACACGCTGCCCATGTATGTGCAGCGTCGTTGGATCAACGAAGGATTTAAAGCCGGCAAGTTTTAAGTGAGTTAAACGCAAGATAATCTATATGTAATGGTGATCAAGACTTGTTATAAGGTCGATTAGTAAAGGATTCATTTTTAGTAAGGATTGTTAAACAGTATAATAACTTTTTTTTACCCTAAAAGCCCCAAATTCATCATGAAAAACACCGAAACATTAGGTGGCAAACCAACTGCCCAACCAAGTAAAGAGTTAGAAACTTTTGAAAATCCTAATAAAAGCCGTGACTTCCATATTCATATGGAAATTCCTGAGTTTACTTGCCTGTGCCCTAAGACAGGTCAGCCTGACTTTGCAATTCTTTATCTTGACTACATTCCAGATCAGCTTTGTGTTGAATTAAAGAGCTTGAAACTTTACATGTGGTCATTCCGTGACGAGGGTTGCTTCCATGAGGCGGTTACAAATCGTATTCTGGATGACTTAGTTGCAGCAACTCAACCTAAATTTATGAGATTAACTTCAAAATTTTATGTGCGTGGTGGTGTTTTTACTAATGTTGTTGCTGAACATCGTCAAGCTGGCTGGCAGCCACAACCTCGCGTTGAGTTAACGCAATTTGAATCCCAATCTAACATCAGAGGATAAGCATGTTTCTGACAAGCTTTAGGGAGAGTATTTGGCTGTTTTGTGACAAGTTTGGTCCGTATTCCCCATTAATGGCGATGGTGATTATTAGCCTGGCTATACTTTCTTTATCACGATTAAGTTTGGTTGTATGGAAATGGCAGCGTGTTTCAAATGCAGGCGGTATATCGCAAATTCTCTTACAAGGTCTGCGTGTAGATAGCATTCAGCTTGGATTAATGTGTTTAATTCCCGTCATACTAATTCCATTGGCTGCATTTGATTGGACTTGGGGTATTTGGCAGCAACTTACTTATTATTGGGTGATTTTAGCAACGGTTCTATTGGTTTTTTTAGAGCTGGCAACGCCAGGCTTTATCACTGAATATGATGTTAGGCCTAACCGGTTATTTGTCGAGTACCTAAAATATCCCAATGAAGTATTTTCAATGCTTTGGCGCGGATTCAGAATTCATGTTTTTGTTGGTATTGGATTTACTGCTGTAGCTTGTTGGTTAATGATTCAATATATGTCACCTTGGCAAGCAAGTTCAAACAGTTGGGGTGTTCTTCCTGTTTTATTGAGCTGGCCTGTGGTTTTTGTAATCTTGGCGCTTATCATTCGCTCTTCAACTGGCCATCGCCCAGCAAACCCTTCTAAATTCGCAATTACCACAGACTCTATGGTGAATAGCTTAATTTTGAATTCTAGCTGGTCTGTTATTCATGCAATTTATAGCTTAAAACATGAAAGCAAATCGAGTGAAATGTATGGAAAAATGCCTAAAGAAAAAGTTCTGCGAATAAGCTTGCAGGAACACTTTTCTCAATTAAAACAAAATCAAAACTTCCCAACGCTTAGACATGTTATTTCGACTCAAAAAAGAAAGAAGCCACTTAATCTTGTCATTATTCTTGAAGAGAGCTTAGGGGCAACTTTTGTTGAGTCATTAGGGGGGGTGCCTGTTACCCCTGAGTTAGAAAAATTAAAACATGAGGGCA
>JBEIDM010000099.1:0-4344 GCA_040383445.1 Candidatus Methylopumilus sp.
CGGTCAGCAAAACATTATTCTCTGGGAAGCCATTTACAAACTGTGCTGTATTGCGAACAATTTCGCTTTTTTGGTCATCAACATTACAAATCGCATCCAATACGATGTGATGGGGATTGTCGACCGCTCTCAAATAACCACGACCTTGTTTAACTTGCCAGCGCCAAGCTAAAGCATTCCAGTCAATGTCGGCGGCTACGGGGGGAAGAACCGCCTCCAGTCTTGCAATCAGCGACTCTGCTTTTTGAATGAGCGATTCAAAATCAGCCATGACTAAGAACGATAATCCGCATTAATTTTGACATAATCATAGGAAAAGTCACACGTCCAAACCGTAGCATTAGCCAGGCCACGATTCAAAACGACACGCACCAAAATCTCAGGCTCAGCCATCACAGCAGCACCCTGGGATTCTTCATAAGCCTGCGCGCGACCACCATACTCAGCTACTAAAACATCGCCCAAATACAACTGCATATTGTTGACATCTAATCGATCCAGCCCTGCATACCCAATCGCTGCAAGAATTCGCCCTAAATTAGGATCGGATGCAAAAAACGCTGTTTTAATTAGTGGAGAATGTGCAATGGCATAGGCCACTTGACGGCATTCCTCAACATCACGACCAGCCTCAACTTTAATCGTCATAAATTTAGTTGCGCCTTCGCCATCACGAACAATCGCTTGAGCCAATAGCGTTGCAACTTCTGTCATCGCATCGCGCAAACTCTCATATGCTGCTGTTTCAGCCTGAATCTCAGAAATACCAGACTGCCCTGTTGCCATGAGAATTAAAGAGTCATTAGTTGAAGTATCACCATCAACGGTGATGCAATTAAAGGAGCGATTAACCGCATAATCAATCAACTTCTCAAGGGCACCTTGGCTAATTGCTGCATCTGTGGCGACGTAACCCAACATGGTTGCCATATTAGGATGAATCATCCCTGAGCCTTTAGAAATGCCAGTGATTGTGACCGTTTTACCCTCTATGACGATCTGCTTAGAATATCCTTTGGATACAATATCAGTGGTCATAATCGCTTCGGCGGCGTTCAACCAATTATCGGATTTAAGATTGCTAAGGCAATCAGGTAAACCTGCAACAACACGATCAACTGGCAAAGGCTCTAAAATCACACCCGTTGAAAACGGCAAAATTTGATTAGCTTTGAGCTCAACACCTTGACTCAACAACTGAGCTAAAGCTTGGCATGTCTTTTCAGCATCAAGCATCCCCTGCTCACCCGTACCAGCGTTCGCATTACCTGTGTTAACAACTAAAGCACGGATTTCAGCGCCTGCTGCCAAATGCTTTTTACATAAAGTTACAGGGGCTGCACAAAATTGGTTTTTGGTAAAAACACCAGCAACCCGAGTTCCTTCACTCAGCTTAATCACCAATACATCTTTACGATTTGGCTTACGAATATTGGCTTCTGCAAAACCTAATTCAACTCCTTTAACAGGCAATAAAGTATGCGCTTGCGGGGCAGAAAGATTAACTGGCATAAGAATTTCTCAGGGGGTTATATCAATAGTTTAATTTTAACTGATAGCGCTGACTTGTATAAGACGAGCAGGAATATTGAGACAAAAAAAAGCGGCATATTCTGCCGCTTCTACTAGAACTGAGTGTGATCAGCCATACGTTGATCTAAGGCAGAGGAAACTTGATCTCGCTCCGCATCGCTCATATTCCACCACTCTCGGATTTCATCAATCGTGCGGTAACACCCCTGACATAAGCCAGACGTGTCGCTGATTGTACAAACCCCAATACAAGGTGAAGAAATATTTTCAATACTTGTTTCTGACATATCAAACCTCTTAAGAAAGTTTACCGTGGCATTGCTTGTATTTTTGTCCAGATCCACATGGGCATGGATCATTGCGACCAACTTTTACACCCTCACGCTCAAAAGGCTCAACGTCTTGCTCTTGATTTGCTAAAGCCTCATCGTAATCAGTATGCTGATACTTAACGTTTTCAAGCTCCGCTGGTTTTTCAACCGCCTCAACATCAGCCTCATTCTTGACTTGAATTTGCATAGTTACTTGCGTTACTTCACGCTTAATCGTATCTAACAAACCAGCAAACAATTCAAACGCTTCACGCTTGTACTCTTGCTTAGGATTTTTTTGTGCATAAGAACGCAAATGAATGCCTTGGCGCAAATGATCTAAGGCCGCCAAATGCTCACGCCAATGATTATCTAGACTTTGCAACATGACTGCACGCTCAAACTGACGCATGACATCAGCTGTTGCTAATTGCTCTTTAGCTAAATAAGCTTCATTAGCCGCAGCATGAATACGATCACTTAGACTTTCTTCATGCAAGTCTGGACTTTCTTCAAGCATTTTTTGCAAAGGTAGATGTAAATTAATTTCGCCTTGCAAAGCCTTTTCAAGAGAAGCAACTTCCCACTGCTCCTCTACACTACCAGGTGGAATAAATGTTGCGATCGTGTCATCAATTACATCACGACGCATTGCGGCAATTGTTTCACCAACATCGGTCGCTTCCAACAACTCATTACGTTGCTCATAAATCACTTTACGCTGATCATTAGCAACATCATCATACTCAAGTAATTGCTTACGAATATCGAAGTTACGGCCTTCCACTTTGCGTTGTGCATTTTCAATTGCACGGGTCACCCATGGATGTTCAATCGCCTCACCTTCAGGCATTTTTAAACGTTCCATAATGGCTGAAACGCGATCTGATGCGAAAATGCGTAATAACTGATCTTCAAGTGACAAGTAAAAACGACTAGAACCTTTATCACCTTGACGGCCAGAACGACCACGCAATTGATTATCTACACGACGTGATTCATGGCGCTCAGTCCCAATAATATGTAAACCACCCGCTTCCAATACCGCATCATGACGTTGTTGCCACTCTGCTTTAATTGCCAAAATTTTGGCTTCTTTCTGGGCTTCGCTTAATTTTTCGTCCGCATGCACTAAAGCGATCTCAGGTTCAGGATTACCCCCCAATACGATATCAGTACCACGACCAGCCATATTAGTTGCGATTGTAATGACGCCAGGACGACCAGCTTGAACAATAATTTGTGCTTCACGTTCGTGCTGCTTTGCGTTCAATACTTGATGAGGCAACTTTGCTTTAGTGAGTAACTCTGCGATTAACTCAGAATTTTCAATAGAAGTTGTACCAACAAGCACAGGCTGACCGCGTCCTTGGCAATCTTTAATATCATCGATGACCGCGTTATATTTTTCTTTGGCTGTACGATAAACCTTATCCATTTGGTCTATACGTTGCATATGACGGTGCGGAGGAACAACAACTGTTTCCAAACCATAGATCTGATTAAACTCGTAAGCCTCAGTGTCTGCAGTCCCTGTCATACCTGAAAGTTTTCCGTACATACGGAAATAGTTTTGGAAGGTAATCGCAGCAAGCGTTTGGTTTTCTTTTTGAATCGCAACGCCTTCTTTGGCTTCAACTGCCTGATGCAAGCCATCTGACCAGCGACGGCCGCTCATCATACGACCTGTAAACTCATCGACAATCACAATATCACCATCACGCACTACATAATGTTGATCCTTGTGGAATAAAGATTGTGCACGCAAGGCTGCATACAAGTGGTGAACCAGGCTAATGCTAGCTGCATCATATAAACTCACGCCTTGAGCTAACAAACCTGATTTCTCTAGCAACTCCTCAGCATGCTCATGACCTTGCTCAGACATAATGACTTGCTGTGTCTTTTCATCAACCCAGTAATCGCCTTCGCCTTCCTCTTCAGTTTGGCGAATCAATTGAGCAGCAATACCATTCATTTGAGTATACAAATCAATACTATCGTCAGCCTGACCTGAAATAATCAAAGGTGTACGTGCTTCATCAATCAGGATGGAGTCAACCTCATCAATTAAAGCGTAGCTTAGTGCACGTTGAACACGCTCTTCAGCGGTATAAACCATGTTGTCGCGCAAATAATCGAAACCAAATTCATTGTTGGTACCGTAAGTAATGTCAGCGGCATAAGCTTTTTGCTTCTCATCGTGAGGCATTTGAGAAAGGTTGATACCTACGGTTAAACCTAAAAAGTTATATAAACGAGACATCCATTCCGCATCTCGCTTAGCTAAATAATCGTTCACTGTCACAACATGAACGCCATTGCCAGTTAACGCATTCAAATAAGCTGGTAGTGTTGCAACCAAAGTTTTACCTTCGCCAGTTCGCATCTCAGCAATTTTGCCTGCATTCAGCACCATGCCGCCAATCAATTGAACGTCGAAATGACGCATTTGTAAGACAGGGCACTGCCTTCACGCACAACAGCAAAAGCTTCCGGC
>JBEIDM010000100.1:0-4318 GCA_040383445.1 Candidatus Methylopumilus sp.
CATTGCCAGATTTACTCGATAGCCATTCGAACAAATGATCTTTGATTTTATTGGAAATGCCACTTCCAGAATCTGTGATACTTAAAATCATGTGACTGCTCTTATCGGCAGGATAAACATTAATTTCTATTTTTCTGGGATTTCTAGCTGACTCGCGTTCGATGGCGTCAATGGCATTGTTGATGATATTGAGTAATACATGCTGCATTTGATTAGGGTCTGCCATTACATTACTTAGGCGCGCACTCATTTTAGTGATCACTTTAATGCGACTTGATTTAAGTCTATCACCAAGGATGAGTAAGCTTTCATCAATCTGTTCTTTTAAGTTGACGGCCTGGACTTGAACATCTTGTTCTACCATGAGACTTCGTAAGTTTTGAACAATCTTAATGGTTTTTTCCGCGGTCTCTTTTACAGAATCAATGCGGTTGGTTACTTCTGTGTTATTCAATTCTTTTGAGGCGAAGCTCGATAAATTTTCTAAGCCAAAACGCATGGCGGTCAGGGGCTGCATAATTTCGTGGACAACTGAGGCGCTATGGCCGCCAATGGCACTAAACGCTTTTAAACGGCCAAAATCTTTAATGACTTTTTCTCGGTTTTTTAGCGTGGTGATTAACTTATTATTTAAATTGATACTTAGTTTTTTCTCCTGATCAATCTTTTCAAGTCGCATTGCAACGTAGCCAAAATTACTAAAAATAACACTCACAAAAATAGTCAGCGTCATCATGATGGTGATCATATTATTTCCAAAGGGGAGTCCGTCATCATGCCCCGTCATCATCATCAAGATTTTGATAGACCAAACAATGGTGAGTGCCACGTAAGTATATTTAATCGCTTTTGCAATCGAAATTTTATATTTCTTTTCATATTCATGCGCGGCCAGTGAGATCAATATGAAAAGTATGGCGCTCGACATAAACGCAAAGAGTACACGTGCGTAAGTAGTACCAATCAAAAGCATATCGAGTTCGTAGAAAAGCGAAAATCCAAGAATCGTCGCAATGATTGTGCTTGTGTTCATGGGTGTTTTGACATCAATTTTTAGCGATTGAAGTCTTAGCATTGTTCCAGTAAAAACAACTGAGTTTGCGAGATTAAATGCGATGAACGTGGGCATTTCAATCGATGCACGTAAACCAACGACTGTCAGTCCAATGCCATTCAAAAGTCCACCCAAGCTCCATAGTGTGGATGCCGAATCTTGATGGTTTTTCAGAAAAATATAGGTGGCGATTGGAAGGAAGCAGTACATCAGGCCAATCATGACCGTGCTGGTATTTGGATCAAAATGCATAAACGATCTTTATGTTATGTACTGAGTTTGTAATTTGAATATTCTGTCATATATTTGCTGGGGTTGAGTTTAAAACCAATAAAAATAGCCAGCTATCCCCAATTGGGGATATTCCAGTATTGCGAATTCTAAGATAATCGCGGAGCTTAGCGTAATACTGCTCTGCAAGCATTGTTAATATTGGATTTTTGAGGTTTATTTGAAGAATAAATTAATTGCTGTTTTATCAGCATCTGTTGTGATTGGATTTTCTGCAAATGTATTTGCAGATCCAACCTTAGATGCTGGCGCCTTACAACAGCAAATTGAAAAAGAAGCGCCTGACGTTTTTACAAGTCCGCTACCAAGCGTCGGTGCGCCTGAAGCACCGCCTCAAACAGATGACGGCGTTCAAATACTCATTCATGGTGTTCGTCTGCAAGGCGTTCAACTAGTGAATGAGCATGAGCTTTTAGATCGCCTTGCACCAAGTTTAGAAAAATCTTATAGCCTGCAAGGCTTACAAAAACTCGTTGATGTAGTCACTGCTTTTTATAGTGAGCGCGGATTTGTGATTCAAGCTTACTTGCCTCAGCAAAGTATTGATAAAGACGGCATTGTCACTATCCAAGTGTTAGAAGCAAAGCTTGGCGACGTTAAAGTTGAGAATATCAACGACCAGGCAAGGTTAAGCAATGAAAAAGCTGCCAATTATATTAAAGCTCAGATGCCCGTTGGGCAGCCATTAAATGCCAATTTAGTGTCTAAGGGCTTAGTCCTGCTTAATGAATTACCAGGGATTAAAGTTGTTTCAGCATTGGAAGCGGGTGATCGTGATGGTGAAACAAACATTCATCTTTCACTTAAAAGAACTTCTTTGATTGATGCGCGTGTCGAAACAAAAAATGGTGGTAATCGATCAACCGGTGTGGCTCAAGCTGTTTTATCTTTATCAAGCAACAGCCCATTTAAACTTGGTGATCAAGCTTCGTTTTATGGTCTCTATTCAGAAGGCTCTAGCTTCAATCAAGTGGGTTATTCCTTACCAATAGGCTATGGTGGTCTTCGTTTGGGTCTTACTGGTAATTACCTAGAGTACGATAATATTGGTTCTTACAAAGTCAATGGTGGTTATGGTCACGCATCAACTTTAGCGGCTAATATCAGCTATCCATTTAAACGCTCACAATCGACCAATATCAACTTGCTTGCCGCTTATGAGCATAAAGCCTATACCAATCGTCAGATTCAATTAGATGTCATTAATAGCCGCTATAGCATTCGTAACATTAATTTAGGTTTTAATGCTAACCACTACGACTCAATTTGGGGTGGTGGATTAACTTCAGTTACCACTAATTTAACCCTTGGTAATTTTGATATTGACTCAGATACACCATCCACTTTCTCATATCTTCCTGGCGATCGTCGATTTGTTCCGAGTGATTTCCAAAAAGTTAGTTTTAATGCATCAAGGATTCAAGTTTTACCTTTGGATGGGACACAACTCAGTATCAATGTCAGCGGTCAAGTGAGTGATGATAATTTGAATTCCGCTGAGCAGTTTTATCTAGGCGGTCCATTTGGCGTCAGGGCTTATCCAGTTGCACAAGGCAATGGATCACAGGGCATGTTGGCAACGTTTGAATTGCAAAAACGACTGCCTTACAACCTCACTGGGATCGCTTTTTTTGATGCAGGCACAGTGCAGCAATATAAAAATCATAGCGATTATCGTGAGCTAAAAGGTAATACGAGTGCTGACAATTCATATGAGTTGTATGGGGCAGGATTTGGTTTGAAATGGAATTCAGGCCACTGGAATATATCAAGTGTTATTGCATGGAAAGTCGGCAGTAATCCACTTAAAACTGGTACGGGTTTATCCCAAGATAACGATGGCACTGATACGAGTCCTCGTGCATGGTTAAATGGTAGTTACACCTTCTAAAAATGACAAAACAAGCACTCAATTTTAGAAGTTTTCAGGCGCAATGCAGTAATGCATTGCGCTTGATCCCTTATGCGATGTTGAGTGTTTCCTTAAACGCTTTTGCAGCAGACATCTCTGCTGATGCTCTGCCAACTGGCGGTCAAGTGGTCGCCGGTCATGCAACGATTGAGCAGTCA
Source organism: Candidatus Methylopumilus sp. (assembly GCA_040383445.1). Classification (GTDB taxonomy): domain Bacteria; phylum Pseudomonadota; class Gammaproteobacteria; order Burkholderiales; family Methylophilaceae; genus Methylopumilus_A. The sequence continues at coordinate 3,416 of JBEIDM010000100.1, forward strand.
GCTGCGACCATGAATATCAACCAAACATCACAGCGCGCGGTAGTGAATTGGCAAAGTTTTGATGTGGGTGCAAATGCGCAAGTGAATTTCAACCAGCCGAATGCGCAAGCAGTCACTTTAAACCGTGTTACAGGTTCAGGCGCTTCACAAATTGATGGTGCAATTCGTGCAAATGGCCAAGTGATTATTGTGAATTCAAACGGTGTATCTTTTGGTAAAGGTGCTCAGGTAGATGCGGCAGCAGTTGTTGCTACTACCATGAATATTTCTAACCAAGACTTCATGGATGGTAAGCATGTTTACCAAGGCAATGGCACTGGCAAAGTCGTCAACGAAGGCCGCATTACGGCGCATGATCCTAAAGGCTTTATCGCGCTCTTGGCACCTGAAGTGCGTAACGAAGGTTACCTGATTGCACGTGCTAATGTTGCGAATACCATTGCCATGGTCGCCGGTGAAAAAATCACCCTAAATTTCCAAAATAATCAGCTCATGGGTGTGCGTGTTGATGTATCAACAATTAACGCATTAGTTGAAAATAAACGCCTTGTTTTTGTAGATGGCGGCACAGTCATTGTGGCTGCAAATTCTGCACGTCAGTTGATGAATGGGGTAGTCAGAAATAGTGGTGTAATCGTCGCTTCTAGTGCGGTGAATAATGGCGGTAAAATCGATCTCATTGCGGCCGAAGTGACTAACGCTGGCAAGCTCTTAGCTAGCGGAAAAGGGACTGGCACAACAGGCGGTCAAATCAACGTTGCCGGTGAAAATATTACCCTCGCAGCAGGTAGCAAAATTGCAGCTAATGGCGATGCGGGTGGTGGTCAAATTAACGTGGGTTCAAAACCTGCGAATGCAAGCAATAATGAACCTGCACTAACGGCTAAAAATGTCCGTGTTGAA
>JBEIDM010000101.1:0-4308 GCA_040383445.1 Candidatus Methylopumilus sp.
CGTTATCCTGATGGTGCTTACACTGGTGAAGTCAGCGCGACCATGCTCAAAGATTTTAGCGCTAGCTATGTGATTCTGGGGCATTCGGAACGAAGCACGGCTTATTGTGAAAGCGCAGAAAATATTGCTGCCAAATTCATGATGGTTAAAGAGGCGGGTTTAACGCCGGTCTTGTGTGTAGGCGAAACCCTTCAAGAGCGAGAGTCAGGCGTCATGGAACGCGTGATTGCCGAACAAATTGATGAATTGTTGCTGACTAAAGGCGGAGCTGTGTTTGCCAATGCCGTAGTTTCTTATGAGCCAATTTGGGCAATTGGTACAGGCTTGAGTGCTTCGCCAGAGCAAGCCCAGTCTATGCATGAGTTCATTCGTAATCGTATCGCAGGCTATGATCCAGATGCTGCGCAAAGCGTGCGCATCTTATATGGGGGTAGCGTAAATCCGGTAAATGCGGCACAATTACTGGTTATGCAAGATATCGATGGTGGTCTCATCGGTCGGTGTTCGTTAGACGCGAACGATTTCGAAAAAATTGGTCAAGCTGCTGCCTTCGCTGAACAAGCGGGCGGGGCGAAATAGAAAAGTAAATTATGGAAACCTTAGTATTGATTGTGCATGTTTGTGCGGCTGCTGGTGTGATTGGCCTAGTGCTATTACAACACGGTAAAGGCGCTGATATGGGTGCAGCATTTGGTAGCGGCACATCAGGTAGCTTATTCGGTGCAAGTGGCTCGGCAAACTTTTTAAGTCGTGCAACAGCAATGTTTGTAGCAGTATTCTTCGCAACTAGCTTAACGCTTGCTTATATGTCTGGCCACCGTGCTGATAGCGCAAGTGTGGTTAAAGCTGCGGTCAAAGCGCAAACAGCTGCACCTGCTGCTGTGCCAGCACAGCCAGCCGCACCAGAAAGCAAAAAAGTCCCTCAGTAATTTCAAGTACACCGCGGCTGTGGTGGAATTGGTAGACACGCCATCTTGAGGGGGTGGTGACGAAAGTCGTGAGAGTTCGAGTCTCTCCAGCCGCACCAAAAACTTAAAGAGCCCTAAATTATTAGGGCTTTTTTTATGCGGTGGGCTTGTGCAGTTAATAAAATATGTATATAAATACTGTAATTGTTAATTTCTTGACTCACATTAAGTGTTAAATTAGCAATGCGGTGGGTACTTTTAAACATTCTTTAGGGAAAATAACATGAACAAATCAGAATTAATCGAAGCAGTAGCAAAATCATCAGACTTATCTAAAGCGGCTGCTGGCCGTGCAGTTGACGCAGCAGTTGCTGCAATTACTGGCGCACTTAAAAAAGGTGATTCAGTAACATTAATCGGCTTCGGTACATTCAAAGTGACTAAACGTGCTGCACGTACTGGTCGCAACCCACGTACTGGCGCAGAGTTAAAAATCGCTGCTCGTAAAGCGCCTGGCTTCACAGCTGGTAAAGCGTTAAAAGACGCAGTGAACAAGTAATTCACTCGAGCCTTTAAAAGCTTAATAAAAAAGCCCGCTATGCGGGCTTTTTTATTTGCGCTAAGGGATAGCCTCAGTTAAGTAGTTTTTTGGCTAAATTAAGCACTTCTTGAAGCTCCTTCTTGGTAGCGCCGCTCGCTGCTTGGACAGATAGTCCGGTGTAGAGTGTGCTGACCGTTTTAGCAAAGGCCGCAGGGCTAAGCCCACTTTCAATTTCTTTTTTCATTTGCGCGACTTGAATGCGCTTTCTGAGTTTGCCCTCTATGACTTTGCGCGCTTCAATGAGGGATGCTTTAACGGCGATATTTTCTTCTGCACAATTTAAGATACCTTGCACGATGAAGCAGCCCTTATTAGGTTCGCCTGAAGTCATGAGTTCGATTTGGGATTGAAATAGGTGATCAAAACTTTCGGTGAGCGTTTCTTTTTCAACTGCCTCATCAATAAAGGCGAGCTGATGATCAAGATAAGTTTCAATACACAAATCAAATAAGGCGGCTTTATTGCCAAAAGCGCCATATAAACTTGGGCGATTGATGGCCATTGCAGCGGTTAAATCATTGAGTGAAGTTCCCTCAAAACCATGGCGCCAAAATAAATCGAGGGCGACATTAAGTGCCGCTTCATGGTTAAATTGTAGCGGTCTTCCACGCGTAGATTTTGTGAGACTTTTTTCGATCATGATGACTTGAATTACATTTGATGGTGATAATTTTATACCAATTGGTAATAAATATATAGTGCTATTGATTTTATTGAATTTTTATAATTTTATACCAATAGGTATAAAATTAATAATTAGTGATTTAGTTTTGTGGAAATGATAGAATTTTAACCATTAAAAAGTGCTTGGATTTGGTGTTGATATACACCATTTTTAGATCGGAAATATAAGCGTTCAATGTTCAATAACATGCGATTAAAAATAGCAGTTTTATCTACGCTTAGCTTAGGCTTATTTCTAAGTTTTTACGTGCACGCCATCGATTTGCAACCGGGTGAAATTGTGGCGCCACCGGCTGGCTTAAATTTAGTTCAAGGTAGTTATCTGATGAGTGAGCGGGGCGATCGATATGTCAATGGCCGCCGAGACAGAACCCAGCTTACCAATACCCAATTAAGTGCGCATCAGCTTCAGCTTCGCTATGTCCATACTTTTGAGACCTTTAAGATGCCCAGTCTGGTCTATGTTCAGACCCCAATGGGTTACGTACAACCTGAAAAGCAGCTCGCCCAGCTCTATGAATCAAAATCCGGGGTAGGAGACACCTCTTTAGTTTATGCGATCTGGCCCTATGCAAATCGAGAAAAACGGGAATATTGGGGAATCGGTGCTTATTTAACCCTGCCTTCTGGTGAGTATGACGGCGGAAATGGCATGCTCAATTTGGGTGGCAATCGATATGTCTATGCCTTGCAAACGGGTTATCAGAGACCGCTTTCAGAAAAGCTCCATTGGATGGGGGCTGTTGATGCCGTTTGGTTTGGTAATCACGATGATTTTAGGCCTACGCAATCCTATACCGGAGCGGATATTAAATTTAAGCAAGATAACCTCTATACCGTTCAAACCGGATTAAGTTACGATATCACCCCAAGCTTAAGTGTGGCCGGGGCTTATTTCTTTACCGAAGGCGGCGAGACCTCCCGAAATGGTGTCGATCAGAATGACACGACAAGGTTGCAACGCTATCAGCTGACTGTTTCCTCTCGATTTTCTTTTGGTCGATTCTTTGTGCAGTACGGCGAAGACATTAAAACTGAAAATGGATTTTTTGAAGATAGCCGCTTAATTTTCCGTTTCCTTAAGGCCTTTTAGGACTTTTATTCATTGATCACCAGGTTTTTAAAATTCGCAGCGATCTGTCTTGTATTCATGCTCACCAGTATGGAGGCACAAAGTGCAAGCAAAGATTACTTGTTGGAACGTGCTTATCTTGAGGATGCATCGAGTGCGCTGACATTCGAAGATGCTCAAAATAAGGCATATACGCCGTTTAACGGATTGCTCAGTAAGGGCTACAGTAAGTCTGCTTATTGGGTGCGATTGAAACTTCCTGGAAGTAGAAATCCTGAATTAAAAGAGCTCGTTCTTCGCATGCAGCCTACTTATCTTGATGAGATTGCACTCTTTGATCCGGCCCACCCATCTCTTAAGCGAAGAGTGACTGGTGACCGTTATGCCTTTGAAGATAGTGAGTATCGCTCGCTATCTTTTAATTTTGTCCTGCCCTTAGATGAAAACCCCCGCTACGTATGGCTTAGAATAAAATCAACCAGTACTTATTTGATGCAGGTCAGAGCCCTTGATCAAAAAGGCGCTCAAGTCTCAGATCAAGTCTATGAGACCTTCGCGATTGCTGTGATTTCAGCTTTAATCATTTTCTTGATTTGGTCGGCGATTCATTGGCTGATGTTTAGAGAACGCGTGGTAGGGGTGTTCTTTATTCGGCAGTTGGTGGCGATTCTCTTTTTTGCAAGTTATGTGGGCTACTTTAGGGTTATATTTACTGATCAGTTTTCGCCTGCATTTTTAGATCGTACATTGAGCTTATTGGTGATTCTGAGCAGCGCCTCGGCCATTTGGTTTCATATTGAGTTCTTCAGAGATTACCAGCTCAATCGTTGGTTAAAGGTTGTATTTGCATTGCTCGCCATCATATTTCCGATTGAATTAATCATGATGTCGTCTGGTTACTTAACGCAGGCGCTTGAGATCAACATGGCATTGATCTTGTTTGTGCCAATTTACATGTTATTGATCACAATGTTTGGTATTCGCTGGGATCAATTGCAAGATAAGGTTTATATACTTCCACGACCAAGTTTGATTTTCTTTCA
>JBEIDM010000102.1:0-4279 GCA_040383445.1 Candidatus Methylopumilus sp.
ACATCGAACTTGTCCCAGCTCACCACAGCGCGTTGGCTAGTTTGATTAATATTAAGCACTGGCGCAGCGGCTGTGCCAGCTGCTGAAATGTGTGCATCACCAGCCACCACTTGACCGTTTGTTGGTAATGCGTCAACGGCAACATCAGCAGCGTAAACAGCATTCGCTAATAAGAACGTACTTAACACGCATAGCAAAGCAGCGATGTTAAACATCACGCCTTTTTTACTATGTTGGTTAAGTACTTTTTTCATGTAATTTTGTTGTTTGTTTTTCGTTCAATAAAAGTGGTAGGCAAAATCCCCCATTAGCTTTATACCGCAACGGTTTCAACAAAAATTACAAATTATTACGTCATTTATTAAAAATAATTAAAATACAAATAAAATCAATGGCTTATATAAATATAGAAAATTACAAAAAATTAGATTTTTTTACATCAAATGAATATAAAAATAGAAGGGATTGTGATGCGAATTTGATCTTTAAAAAAACAAAGCCCGCATCATGTGCGGGCATTGTTTTGAGACTGTTTAAAACTACAGTATTTTAGAATGCAATACCGCCGCTTAACCACAATACATGGCGGCGTAAGCTACCATCTTGATCGTTTCTTTTTTCCTCACCTGCTGGATTCGGGTTCTCACCCATACGCGTTGAGTAGGTAGCCTTAATTGTCGAATTATAAGGTCCGTTCCAACCAATCGTGGCACCGTAACCTTTTAGACGATACTCGTTAGACACGTCCTCTGCCAGTAATGAATCACCATCAAGCTTCTCTTTATCTTGGAATTGCTTTACTTTACCTTCATCGATAAATAATGACACATTGAAGTTGTAAGGCAAGTATTTACGGAGTTCCAGCTTAAACATATAGCCTTCACTTCCCGCACCCTCACTGGTTGGATAGGCTCTAATGCCGTTAATACCGCCCAAGTAAAACTTCTCGGATGCATCAAGATTACGATTCGCCCACTGCCCAGAAGCATCAAAAGAAAGCACCAATGAATCCGTTAAGAACTGATTACGACTCAGATTTAAACGCGTCCGTTTGTAATGCCCTTGTGTATTATCAGCTTCAAGATCGTCCTGCTTATTCAAGGATCCAGTCAGATTAACTCTGCCCATCCCAAAATCTACAGAAGCATTGTTGATCGCACCCGCCAAGAAACTATCGTTGTGGGTACCTGATAAAATCAGCGAGTAAACATCGACACGGTAATTACTTGATTCTATGTAAGAATCACCGTCAATTCGTTTATTCACAAATTTCTTACGATCGTAATTGGCTTCTATATTTAAGCTTGAGTTCTTTGATGCATAGAGGGGATAGCTCAAGTCTAGGCCATAGACCATGGAGTTACCTTTAGGCTTAATCTCATCGATGCCGTTATCTTTAATAATGACGTCGTAGGCCAAGTAACTACCATTGACCCCTAGTTTGAGACCATGACCCCCCAATGGAATACTGTAGGCTGCGCGGCCATAATTGACCCCTTTGGCTTCTAACAAAGAGAGATTAATCGTATCGCCAAATCCAAACGGGCTCGCAAAATTAAGTGCAGCAGTTTGTTTATCGCGGCCTGTTGAACGCGCACCAGTGTTATCCGCTAAGATGCTACCTGACAATAATGGCTGATCCTTAACCTTTACCAGCAAGTCTGTTGTTCCAGCCACACTGCCAGCTTGATAGCTTGGTGTGATGTTAAAGCCGACCATTCTTTGAAGGACAGCCAAACCACGATCTAGCTTGCTTTGATCAAGCGGCTGACCTTTTGGCGCTGATGCATTCACCACACGCTCAATGACCGATGGACGAACACGCTTGTAGTCCTTGCCATACTCACCGTCGACTTTTACATCCCCAAATACCGCCTCAACGATATTGATGATAATCACACCTTCAGTGATGTCTTGCTCTGGCAATGTTGCTGTCGCCAAAAAGCCTTTTTCACGGTAAAACGCAGCGATCAGATCAACTGCACCTTTAAGCTGAGTAATTGAAATCTCATGACCCGTTAATGTTTCTAAAGCAGCTTCAAGCTCAGCGGCGCTGAGCACTTTATTACCTTCAAATTTGAATTGCTTGACCACCACTTTAGGGCCTTGATCTTCAGGCGCTGGCGCAGACTCTTCAATCACAGGCTGCACAGGAAGTGGCGTCACAATTGAGTCACGCTCAATCTGTTGCAGAAGCTGACCGGCATTTGGCACTGGAATATCAGGGTCAGCAAAGGCGCTTAGTGGCGCTAAAGTTGCCAAAGCCGCACAAACCGCAAGATGTAATTTTTTATTAATACAATTCATTCAAAGTTCTTGTTTTACTTAAATTATTTAACTTTTCGCATTTTACTGCAAAAATTGATTTAACTCTAATCCCGCCTTTATACAGCAAGCTTTAGAGAGAATATTACAATAAATTACACTAAATCAATTTCACCAACGTACCGAGCTGATAGCCTTCTTTGTGAACGGATTTAATGGCATTTTTTTCAGCGCCAGCTTGGATCAGTTTTTTCTTAAGGCGGTGGACCTGCACACCTAAGGCCGTCTTGTTTTTATCGCTAGGCTCTTTTTCTATCAGCTCCATCAAGCGCCAATAATCGAGGCGCTGATTTGGGGCTTCAACCAAGCCCTTAAGGATAGACAACTCAAATGTACCTAGGCTGACCGTGGCTTGCTTACCGACCAATTGCATTTTTTGTATGTCCAGCGAGAAATAAAGATCAGTTTGTCTCTGCTGAGCAATCCGTCGCTCGATACTCGCAATCGCGGCGGTGACCTCAATAGGTGAAGCAGGCTTAGTCAAGTAAATGTCAGCCCCACTCTCATAGCCTAAGGTCTTATCTTTTTCAGTGGTTTTAGCGGTCAGCATCACAATATAAAGACCAGGCTGCGCCTCTCTTAAGCGGCGCGAGATATCAATACCACTCTCTCCAGGAAGATTTAAATCTAACACCAGAATATCGACACGATGCCCCACCAAGAGGTCATCTAAATCTTCTCCGCAAGTCACCCCTTGCACGTGATAGCCCTGTCTTTGCAAGTGATCTACCATGAGATCCTGCAAACTCAGATTGTCTTCTACAACGACGATGTTGATGGTTTTAGGCATAATTTAAAATTCACTTCTTGGTCTTGCGGCAAGTAACGCAGTTCGCCGCCCAATATTTTCGAAAGCTGTGAGATTAAGTATAAACCCAGTCCAGAGCCCACTTGCTCATGTGCCCATGGCGCACGGTAATATTTAGTAAAGACCATTGCTGGATCTGGCATGCGGGCTTTATGTGCCCCATTACTGACAACAATACATAGCTTTTTTCTATCAAGTTTGGCTGTTACCTTGACGGGGCTTTTCAAGGCTCCGTATTTAATCGCATTATCAATTAAATTAGCAAAGATGATTTTAAGTAATTTTAAATCCGATTTAATCATCAACGCCGAATCGCAATCTAATACAACACGCCCTGGCTCACGGCAACGCTCAATGACTTCCGCCAACAATTCATTGAGATGACACTTACTCCATTCAACTGCAATCTTCTGATCAGCCAAGGCTTGGACTTGGCCACAACGCTCAATCACATCGTTCATCCCTTGAATCGCCTGCTCTGCATAGCGGGCTTCTTTAGATCCGAGTTGAGCAGTACCAATCGCCATTCTTAAGACGGCAAGTGAGGTCTTGAATTCATGGGTCAGCATCTCTAAAAAGTGGCCTTGTTCCTCACGCTGCCTTTTTTCATTGAGTACTTCTTGATGCGCAATAGCCACATCAATTAAGCTTTTCTGTTGGATACGCTTAGATCGATACATGAGCATCATCAGTAATGCTAAGCCTGTCACAACCCCATGTACCAAGACGCTATGCGGCGCCAGTTCAGTCGCGCCTGAGAGCCCTAAAGATGGGATGGCGACCAGGACAACAATACCGACATAAATTGCGTGAAAGAAAATCAAACTTGGCCGTGGAAGTATATAAACCTTATCTTGCAATTGATCCCAGCGAATACCAAACAGGGTGATGAATAACATGTAAATTGGCACAAACAAAATCAATGCCATGTTGATCTCAAGCGCCTGCGTTAAGTAACCAGACCACATCATGATTAATTCAATTGGGAATATGATGGCGAGCAATGCAAACCCAATCTTTAAAAGACGATTGAGTTGGTAATCTCTGAAAAACTCAATATGAAACCAAATGGCCGAGGCACTGCTTAGAATGACCAATAAGCTCAATGTACGATCTAAAAATGCAGGCGAAAACTGATCAGTAAAT
>JBEIDM010000103.1:0-4256 GCA_040383445.1 Candidatus Methylopumilus sp.
CAGTAAGGGCAGCTTGCGTGGCCTGTGTCTGCTAAATCCAAAAACACTCTGGGATGAGAGCACCACAAAGCAACTTCTTCTGTTGGGCAGTGAAGTGGTAAATCTTTTGCGCGCACTTCAATTTCCTGAGTCTTCTTTGCCATGTGGTACTTTCCTTTTTGCTTTAATTAAACCAATGTGAGCCAGTCAGCATGTTTTGCTGATTTACCTTTAACTACATCAAAATACATTGATTGTAGTTTTTCAGTAATCGGGCCACGTTTACCTTCACCAATCGCCCTGTTATCCAATTCGCGGATTGGAGTCACTTCAGCGGCGGTGCCTGTAAAGAACGCTTCGTCAGCTGAATAAACTTCATCTCTTGTGATGCGTTTTTCAACCACTTGCAAGCCAATTTCTCCAGCTAATTGCACGATGGTATCGCGAGTGATGCCTTCTAGTGCGCTGGTGAGATCTGGTGTAATCAACTTGCCGTTGCGAACGATAAAGACGTTTTCGCCTGAGCCTTCAGCTACAAAACCATCAACATCTAATAATAATGCTTCGTCGTAACCATCTTGTGCGGCTTCTTGGTGCGCAAGAATTGAGTTCATGTAGTTGCCGTTTGCTTTCGCTTTACACATCGTGATGTTCACGTGGTGACGTGAAAAAGATGAGGTCTTAACACGAATGCCGCTATTTAATGCTTCGTCGCCCATGTAGGCGCCCCAAGTCCACGCAGCAACAATCACGTGAGTTGATAATGTTTTTGCTGAAATACCCATTGCTTCAGGGCCATAAAAAGCCATTGGGCGCATATACGCTGACTCTAAATTGTTTTCGCGAACAGCTGCTTTTTGGGCTTCCATCAATGTTGCTTTATCAAAAGGCATTTTCATCCCTAAGATATGCGCTGAACGGAAAAGGCGATCAGTATGTTCTTTCAAGCGGAAAATCGCAGTGCCCTTATCAGTCTTGTATGCACGCACGCCTTCAAATACACCCATGCCATAGTGCAATGTGTGGCTAAGCACGTGGGTTGTGGCGCTGCGCCAATCCACCATCTTGCCGTCATACCAAATAAGACCGTCGCGGTCAGCCATTGATTTGGCTACTGCCATGTTATTTCTCCAGCGTGCAAAAGCCTAATTGTAAACGCTAGGCGGCCTGCTGAACAGACTGCAAGCGCCTTACTTATTAAAAGAATGCTTTAAAAATCATTTTTATATTCATAAAGACGGATGGGATGCTGTCAAATCGCAGTAAAATCAAATTGCTTGATAAAGTTAATTATCATTTGATTTAAGTCAAAGCGTATTTTTTAAAAACGTAGCATTGTTCAACCTAATGTGTCTTTGTGCGTTCGAATCTTTAACTGAAGGTGCAGATTAAATGTTGAAATTTTTGATGGTGTTGTTTTCCAGCTTGATGCTGAATGCCTGTAGCGACCATCAGGCAGAGCGGGTCCATTTTAATGGGACTGATGTTTCAAATGCAGGGTACGCTAAAGATTTTGATTTAACTGATCACCTCGGTGAGCCAAGACGTTTAGCTGATTACAAAGGCAGGTTGGTGCTGGTGTTTTTTGGATATACCCATTGTCCGGATGTTTGTCCAACAGCGCTTACTGATATGACTAAAGTCATGAAGCTGCTTGGGCCTCAGCGTGAGAAGGTGCAGGTTGTATTTATTACGCTCGATCCAGAAAGAGATACCAGAGCAGTGTTGGCGAAGTTTGTGCCGAGTTTTGATGCTACGTTTGTTGGTTTGTATGGCACTTCAACCCAGATAGACAAAGTGGCCAAAGATTTTAAAGTGTTTCATGAGAGAAAAAATACAGCTGGAGCTGAAAGCTATAGCATTGATCATACCGCGGGAACTTACGTTTATGATCAGACAGGTAAGTTGCGCTTGCTTTTTAAATACGGTCAAAAACCTCATGAAATTGCAAACGATTTGAAAATTTTGATTTAATACCATTTTTAGATAAAGGTTTTTTTTGATTGTGCGATTGATTCATCAAAGGATATAATTGATTCAATCTGAAAATAGTGCCATGTGTGCAATCAGCCACGCAGGCTTCAGTAATCTTAAGTAAGCTACATTTTTTAGTTTTAGGAGACGTGGTTATGGCAACTACGAGTGTTACAAATAACGAACAATATAACTACGATATTATTCGTAAATTCACAATGATGACCTTGTTTTGGGGTGCTTTTGGCATGTTGGTTGGTGTGTATATCGCATCAGAACTTGCTTTCCCATGGTTAAATTTTGACATTCCTTACATTACTTTCGGCCGTTTGCGCCCAGTTCATACTGGTGCGGTGATTTTTGGTTTTGGTGGTAGTGCATTGTTTGCCACCTCATACTACGTTGTTCAGCGTACTTGTCAGGCGCGTCTGTTCGGCGGCAACTTTGTAAACTTCACGTTCTGGGGTTGGCAAGCAATTATTGTTTGTGCAGCACTAGGTAATATGTTTGGTTACTCTCAAGGTCGCGAATATGCAGAAATGGAATGGCCAATCGACTTGTTGATTGAAGTTGTTTGGGTTGCTTACCTCGTCATATTCGTTGGTACTTTAATGAAACGTAAAGAGCCACACATTTATGTGGCGAACTGGTTCTATCTAGCATTCATTTTAGCAACAGCGCTATTACACACATTTAATAACCTTGCTGTGCCAGTAAGCCTCTTCTCTATGAAGTCTTATAGCTTATTCTCTGGAGCGCAAGATGCGATGACACAATGGTGGTATGGCCATAATGCAGTTGGTTTCTTCTTAACAGCAGCGTTCTTGGGCATGATGTACTACTTCGTTCCTAAGCAAGCAGGTCGTCCTGTTTACTCATATCGCTTATCAGTATTGCACTTCTGGGCTTTGATTTTCTTGTACATGTGGGCTGGTGCACACCATCTACATTGGACAGCGATTCCAGATTGGACATCAACTTTAGCTGCAACATTCTCAATCGTATTATTGCTTCCTTCATGGGGCGGTATGGTGAACGGTATTCTGACCTTGTCAGGTGCTTGGGATAAATTGCGTACTGATCCAATCATGCGCTTCTTGATTGTGTCATTGTCTTTCTACGGTATGTCTACCTTCGAAGGCCCAATGATGTCTCTAAAAGATGTGAATGCTTTATCTCACTACACTGACTGGACTGTTGGTCATGTGCACTCAGGCGCTTTAGGTTGGGTTGCGATGGTTTCATTTGGTTCTCTATACCACTTGATTCCTAAACTTTGGAATACAACAAATTACAGCAATCGATTAATTAACTTGCATTTCTGGTTAGCAACAATCGGTATCTTGCTTTACATCACAGCGATGTGGATCTCAGGCATCATGCAAGGTCTAATGTGGCGCGCGTTTGATGATTTCGGCAACTTGCAATATGCCTTTATCGAGTCAGTAGCAGCGGCGCATAATCTATATATCATGCGTGCTGTAGGTGGTTTGTTCTTCCTAAGTGGCATGGTGATTATGTGCTACAACATGTACAAAACAATTAAGAGCGGCACTACAGAACAAGGCGCTTAATCGGGCTGTCATAATTTACAGATATGTCATTAAGGATGAGTCCTGATAGGGGACTCAAAGATTAGAAAGTTGGAGTTATCATGAAACATGACAAAATTGAACGTAACGTAGGATTGTTACTTGTACTCACGATGTTGGCGATTAGTGCTGGCGGTCTTGTTGAAATTGTTCCTTTATTCTTTATTAAAGAAACAGTGGAAAAAGTTGAGGGTGTCCGCCCTTACTCACCGTTAGAGTTACGTGGCCGTGATATTTACATCCGTGAAGGCTGTTATTTGTGTCACTCACAAATGATTCGTCCATTCCGTGATGAAGCATTGCGCTACGGCCACTACTCACTTGCTGCAGAGTCTAAGTATGATCACCCATTCCAATGGGGTTCAAAACGTACTGGCCCAGACTTAGCCCGCGTTGGTGGTAAATATTCAAATGCTTGGCATACCCAGCATCACACAGCGCCACGTTCTTTAGTGCCGCAATCTGTGATGCCTAACTATCCATGGTTAGTAAAAACAGATTTGGATTATTCAGATATTCAAGCGCGTATGCGTGCATTGCGTGTCACAGGTGTTCCGTATTCTCTTAGTGAAGCTGAGTACCAAAAGAACATTAAAGAGTTTGGTGAAGATGTAGCTAAGAGCTTGCATATCCCTGATGCAGAGAAGAACTTAGTTGCTCAAGCACAGACTGGTAATTTTGATACTAATCCAGAAAAGCTATCTGAAATGG
>JBEIDM010000104.1:0-4144 GCA_040383445.1 Candidatus Methylopumilus sp.
AAATCAAAAATATCTTTTACATTTGGATTGATATGCATTATTGGCAATGCACGTAGATCGCGTGTGAGCTGTTCATTCACTTGCTCAAAATGGTTGCTATAGATATGGGCATCACCCAGGGTGTGAACGAAGTCACCCAATTTCAGATCACACACCTGGGCCACCATCATGGTAAGCAAGGCGTAAGAAGCAATATTAAATGGCACACCTAGGAATATATCAGCACTGCGCTGATAAAGCTGACAACTCAATTTTCCATCAGCCACATAAAACTGAAAGAAAGCATGACAAGGCGGCAATTTCATTTGATCGATATCCGCAACGTTCCAAGCAGAAACAATCAAGCGACGAGAATCAGGATTGCTCTTGATCATATTCACCACCTGAGTGATTTGATCAATATGCGTACCGTCTGGCTTAGGCCAGTTACGCCATTGGTACCCATAAACAGGCCCTAAATTACCGTTCTCATCCGCCCACTCATCCCAAATACGCACACCATTTTCTTTAAGGTAAGCAATGTTGGTACTGCCTTGCAAAAACCAAAGCAACTCATGAATAATTGATTTTAAATGGACTTTTTTTGTGGTGACTAAAGGAAAACCTGCATTCAAATCAAAACGCATTTGATAGCCAAACACAGAAATTGTACCTGTGCCTGTGCGATCTTCTTTTTTGTTGCCATGTGTTAACACGTGGCGCATTAAATCTTGATATTGTTTCATGCTATCTCCGCATACAATGCATTAAGTATTAGCAACCAGGTAAGCTTTAATGGCAGTCACGTCGGCATCCATCACTTCAAAACGTTGAGGCAACTTTTCTATGCCTTCTAATGGTGCTGGGCGCTCTGGTAAATAGCCTAAAGCCTCCACAATGGAGTCTTCAAACTTCGCTGGCAAAGCAGTCTCTAAAACCAGCATAGGCGTATTGACATCCCTTTTCTCAAGTGCAACTTTTAAGCCATCTGCGGTATGCGTATCAATCACTACGCCATACTCTTTTTGCGCGTGTTTGATTATTTGCATGCGGTTTGTATGATTACTATGTCCAGACTCAAAACCATAGCTAGCAATCTTTTCAAATAAACCTGTTTTTTTAATATCAAAAGCACCACCAGCATCAACAGACGCCCACAATTCACGCACTTTTTCAGAATCACGACCGGTCAAATCAAAAACAAAACGCTCAAAATTCGATGCCTTACTAATATCCATCGATGGACTAGACGTGTGGTAGGTATTTGCAGATCCACGTGGACGATAGACGCCTGTTTTAAAAAACTCATCAAGCACGTCATTTTCATTCGTTGCAACAACAAGTTTATCAATAGGCAAACCCATCATGCGCGCAATATGTCCTGCACATACATTGCCGAAATTACCCGAAGGCACTGCAAAACTCGCCTTTTCAGAGTTATTTTTCGTCACCGCAAAATAACCCTTAAAGTAATAAACAACTTGCGCTGCAACCCTCGCCCAGTTGATTGAATTTACAGCACCAATTTTATTCTTCGCTTTAAAAGCGTGGTCATTAGATACTGCTTTAACGATATCTTGCGCATCATCAAATACGCCCTTAACGGCAATGTTGAAGATGTTCTTATCTTGCAAACTAAACATTTGCGCAGCCTGAAATCGACTCATTTTCTGATGCGGCGAAAGCATAAACACATTGACACCTTTTTTGCCGCGCATTGCGTACTCAGCAGCAGAACCAGTATCGCCGGATGTCGCACCAAGAATATTGGTCGTCTCACCTTTTTTAGCTAATACATATTCAAATAAATTGCCTAACAACTGCATCGCCATATCTTTAAATGCCAAAGTTGGACCATTTGAGAGTGATAGCAAATACAAGTTATTTTCTAGTTTGAGTGTTGGCGTAATATCTTCAGCATTTTGACCTGTACGCGTATAGCAATAAACTTCTGCACGATAAGTTTTATCAACAATATCGCGTAAGTCTTTTGAAGGAATATCTTGTTCATCAATTAAGCGACTTAGAATCGTGAACGCTAAATCACGGTAATTCATGTCACGCATCACGCTCAAATCAGCATCACTAAATTGTGGATAGCTTTCTGGGAGATACAAGCCTCCATCTGGCGCTAAACCACCTAGCAAGATTTCACTAAAGCTTAAAGCTGGCGACTGCCCACGTGTGCTGATGTATTTCATTTATTTAATTCTTCCATACGCAATTTCACTACAGCGCCTTCAATTGCTGGCAAAGCCTCAATTGCAGTAATCGCAGCATTCATATTTTTTTCTACGGTTACGTGAGTCAAAATCACAATATCCGCTTCCGTCTCATTGTCTTGTGGCTCTTTTTGCATCATTGCATCGATGGAAATTTGTCTATCGCCCAGAATTTTTGTCACTTCAGCTAATACGCCAGGTTTATCCATAGCTCGCATACGCAAGTAATAGGCACTATGAATTTGATCAATCGCCAAAATAGGTAATTCAGAAGGACTTTCGTGATGACCCAAATAAGGCACACGTTGCGCTATGGAAGCATTTTGCATACGCGCAACATCGACCAAGTCAGCAATCACTGCATTACCAGTTGGTTCTGCGCCCGCTCCGGCTCCGTAATATAGCGTGGGGCCGACTGCATCTCCTTTAACAACCACTGCATTCATGGCACCATCCACATTAGCAATTAAACGCTTTTCAGGAATTAATGTTGGGTGAACTCGCAACTCAATGCCTTCGGCACTTCGCTTGGTGATCCCCAGCAACTTAACTCGATAACCAAGCTCTTGTGCATAACGGATATCTTTACTGGTTAATTTGGTAATACCTTCGGTATACACTTTGTCGAATTGCATAGGAATGCCAAAACCTATAGCTGCCATAATCATCAGCTTGTGCGCTGCATCAATACCCTCCACATCAAATGTAGGGTCAGCTTCGGCATATCCCAAACGCTGAGCTTCAACCAGCACATCTGAAAATGCCAATCCTTTATCTCGCATTTCAGTCAAAATAAAATTAGTAGTGCCGTTAATAATGCCGGCTATCCATTCAATTTTGTTTGCAACTAATCCTTCTCGCAAAGCTTTAATAATGGGAATACCGCCTGCCACCGCTGCTTCATAAGCAACGATCACGCCCTTAGCTTTTGCTGCTGCAAAAATTTCATTACCATGCACAGCAATTAGCGCTTTATTGGCAGTCACTACATGCTTGCCATGTTCAATCGCTTTTAAAATTGCATCATTAGCCAGTGTATAGCCACCAATTAACTCAACAACAACATCTACATTAGGATCCGAGACCACAGAAAAAACATCATCCGTTACTTCAACTTCCCCGCCTGTCAGTGCTTTAGCACGGGCTACATCACGGTCAGCCACTTTAATGATTTCAATACCACGGCCTGCACGACTAGCAATCTCTTGCTGATTGCGCGTTAGCACTGTGTAAGTGCCGCCACCTACAGTACCAATACCTAGCAAACCTACTTTTAATGACTTCATACTAATGATTACTTTCGTTAAGAATTAATACAACACAGCTTATTTTTTTCCGTGACGTTTACGATACTGCTCTAAGAAGCGGGCAATACGCGTAATAGCTTCTGTTAAGTCATCCACATTTGGTAAAAATACAACACGGAAATGATCGGGTGTTTTCCAGTTGAAGCCGCTACCTTGAACGAGCAAAACCTTCTCTTCTAACAATAAATCCAAAATAAATTGTTGATCATCCTCAATCGGATACATATCCGGATCAAGTTTAGGAAACAAATACATAGCAGCAGCAGGCTTGTAACAAGTCACACCTGGAATCGCTGTCAGCATGTCGTAAGCTAGATCACGTTGTTTACATAAGCGACCACTTGGCGCCACTAGATCGTTAATGCTTTGATAGCCGCCTAAAGCTGTTTGAATGCCTAACTGACCTGGAACGTTTGCGCACAAGCGCATAGAAGCCAACATATTCAGGCCTTCAATATAATCCTTAGCATGTCTTTTTTCGCCGGACACAATCAACCATCCTGAACGATACCCGCAAGTGCGATAGTTTTTAGACAAGCCATTAAAAGTGACGAACAGCACATCATCTGCCAATGAAGCAATCGATGTATGCGTATTGCCATCAAATAACACTTTATCGTAAATCTCATCTGCAAA
>JBEIDM010000105.1:0-4009 GCA_040383445.1 Candidatus Methylopumilus sp.
AAGTTTCAAGCTTATTCATGTGACAATTTAATTAAATAAATCCGCCTCAGACTTACCCACCAAATCCACGCGTTTTACCGCTGCCACAAACTCAGCATTTTCATGGAGTTGATCCATCGTCATCGGATGATGTGCCCCATGCATACGCGCTAACCTCGCACGACTCGCACCTGAAATTTCCCATTTCAGATTGGCTAACAACTCATCCGCTTTATCAGGCTGGTTACATAATAAAACCATATCGCAACCCGCATTCAGTGCAGCTAAGGCACGCGCAGTCACATCACCAGCAACGCCCGCACCTTCCATCGACAAGTCATCACTAAAAATCACGCCATTAAAACCTAAACGCTCACGCAATACTTTTTGCAACCAACGTGATGAAAACCCAGCTGGGTTCTCATCGACTTTAGGATAAATCACATGCGCTGGCATAATCGCTTGTATGCCGTCGTCGATTAGCTGACGGAAAGGCTGCATATCATTTTGAGCGATTTCATCAAACTCACGCTCATCCACAGGAATCGCCACATGCGAATCTGCCACCACATAACCATGTCCAGGAAAATGCTTACCAACTGCCGGCATGCCGCCACGCTTAAGGCCGTGCATCAAAGCATAAGCCAACTCGTGAATTGCCTGCGCTTTCAAATGAAAAGCACGATTGCCAATCACTTGGCTTTCGCCATAATCCATATCCAACACTGGGGTGTAACTAAAATCCACACCGTGCGCACGAAGCTCAGCAGCCAAAATCCAACCGGCTTCTTCCGCCAGTTCTTTAGCTTTTTTAGGATGTTCATCCCAAATTTTGCCGAACTCTCGCATAGGTGGAATCTTAGTGAAGCCCTCTCTAAAACGCTGAACACGACCGCCTTCATGATCCACTGAAATTAACAAAGGTGGCTGACGCACAGCATGAATACTAGCGGTCAACGCCTTTAATTGTTCTGGTGACTCAAAGTTACGCGCAAATAAAATCACACCCCCAACTAAAGGGTGCTGCAAGCGTTTTACATCGGCTGGCGTAAGTTCCGTACCAACCACATCCAGCATCACTGGGCCTAGTGCCATTTTCTATCCTTTATTAATTTCTAACATCCAAACGGTCACGTAATTGATCTCCCAATACGTTCACCGCCAATACCAAAGACATTAAACTCAAACCAACTGCCAATACATAATGTGGTGCCACTAACATATAACGCACACCATCTCTTAACATTGCACCCCAAGATGCATTCGGTGCTTGTATGCCTAAACCCAAAAATGACAAACTGGCTTCAGCAATGACCAAACCTGCCATGCTATACGTCGCTTCCACCAACAATGGCGCAGCAAGCAAAGGCAGCATATGTTTAAACATAATCCTAGGCACACTCGCACCTAAAGATTCAGCAGCCATCACATGCTGACGCTGACGCATAGACAACGCCTGTGCACGCGTAAGTCGAGCATAGCCCACCCACGAAGTTAAACACAAAGCCAAAATCAAATTATTTAATCCCGCGCCCAACACGGCAGCAAAAGCAATTGCCAACAAAATACCTGGGAAAGCTAAAAACACATCCGTGATTTGCATCAAGGTGCGATCGACCAAACCACCATGATAACCAGAGATTAAACCCAAGCTAATACCAACAGTCGCCGTGATTAATGTCACTACAAAAACCACCCATAAAGACACCTGCGCACCCGACAATAAACGCGGCAAAATTTCTCGTCCTAAATCATCGCAACCTAACCAATGGTGGTTTTGTGGCATCGCTAAAATCAAATCAAGATTAATTTGATTCGGCTTTAAATCGATTAAGGCCGCTAAAACTGCCGCGAATATCCAAAGCAATAAAACAACAATAGGCCAGCACTTCATGAAGAAAATCTCACGCGAGGATCAATTCGAGTGTAAATAATATCGGTCAGCAGATTAACAAATACATAAGTCAGCGCAATCACCAGCACACAGGCTTGCGTCACAGGATAATCTCGCTTCTCTATCGACTCGACCAATAAACGTCCAATGCCATCCCAAGCAAACACCGTTTCAGTAATCACTGTGCCCGCTAACAAACTCCCCAATTGCAAACCAAGCACCGTCACAATCGGTAATAAAGCTGCACGTAAAGCATGTTTCAGAATCACTGTTTTTTCAGGCAAGCCCTTAGCACGAGCTGTGCGAATAAAGTCTTCGTGTAACACTTCCAACATGCTCGCACGGGTCATGCGTGTCAGAATAGCAGCCAAGCCAAAACCTAAAGTCAGCGCTGGCAAGATAATCGAAGTGTTGGCATCCATGCCACTCACTGGCAACAAACCTAGCCATAATGCAAACACCATCATCAACAATGGTCCCAGCCAAAAATGCGGCATGGCAGAAACGGTTAAGCTCAACACCGTGGCTAAACTATCCGCCCAACGATCAACTTTCAAAGCCGCCACAATACCCAATGGCACACCGATACTGATCGCAATTATTAAGGCTAAAGCCGCCAATTTAATGGTCGCTGGTAAACGCTCAGCTAATAAATCCACAATTGGTTTTTTACTATGGATAGAAACACCCAAATCGCCTTGCGCGACTTTAGCCACATATTGAAAAAACTGAATTGGTAGTGGCTCATCTAAACCTAAGTTCTGACGTAATACTTCACGATCTGCACTCGTTGCAGACTCCCCCAACATGACTTCAACCGGATCACCAGGAATGGAATGTACCAGCACAAAAGTCAGTAACAACACCCCAAATACTACAGGGATTGTGCCGAGCAAACGCTTAAGCAAACTGACCACCTGAAATATGAATAGGCGTGCCGACTGGCACCATATTGAATAAAGCAATCACATCAGAATTACGCATACGAATGCAGCCATGAGAGCCTGGCTGACCTAGAACAACGTTATCTGGCGTGCCGTGAATATAAATATAACGCTGCATGGTATCCACTTCACCCAAGCGATTCACACCCACTTCAGTACCAGATAACCACAAAATGCGCGTCAAAATCCAATCGCGATTAGGAAATTCAGTCATTAACTCAGGTGAGCAAATTTCACCTGTGACACGACGGCCAACAAAGACAGAATTGATAGGCGCACCCTCACCAATTTTGGCGCGAATGATATGTTGACCAGTAGGCGTACACCCACTGTTTTTTTGAGAACCTTCGCCGTTAGTGGCAGTTGAAATGATAAAGTCTGCAAGTATCTGATCACCGTCAAGAACGGTAAGCGTCTGCTGCGAAATAGATACTTCGATGCGCATAAAGAAGGGTTAATCACTTAAACAAAAAGCAAGAAACCACATTGTAGCAAGCGGCCATCAATTTAACAGTGAAACTATCGAAAACCGCGCTTATTTGCTCTGCGCCATTGCCAAGGAGGTGTTGGTTGCGTATCCGCCCACAAACCAATTTTAGCTTCCTGTGCGGCTTGCTCTAAAGGAATGAATTGCTCGAAACCTTGTGAATACTGACGATACACCCAAGCATAACCGCCCTTCACCATTTCTTCATTAGCATGAGCATTTTCACAAAACACATCACCCACGGTACGGTGATATTTATCAGTAGCGACTACTTTAACTTCGGCTTGTTTATTGAAACAAAGACTAGATAGCTGATGCTTACTGACCTGCCCAAACGCTTGCGCTTTTTCAGGGGCATCAATACCAGCCAAACGGATTTTGAATTGCTGATGATCGTCAGTCAGGACAGTTAATGTATCGCCATCCGCTACGCTTACTACACGACCTGAAATCGTTTCAGCCGAAACATGGAAAGCCAAGATGCTGAACATAGCAAAGATGGCATATTTAATATATTTGGTATTTTTCATACCGTCATTTTAGCGTCTGAGTAAGGAAGCGCAGTAAATATTTTTTATTACAAATGATTGCTGATGTGCTTACTTATTACTTACTAAGCATTCATCCTTGTCCGTTTTCACACAAGGCACCAAGAATTCAGTATTCGAATTCTTCTCTGCAAAAACTGAGCTGCCAACTACCACC
>JBEIDM010000106.1:0-3974 GCA_040383445.1 Candidatus Methylopumilus sp.
CCAGATTGATTAGATACGCCTTTTTCAACCATTAGAAGATCAGCGTAACTTCCATTTGCGTGCAAATGTGTAGATATCACTCCGACATCATCACTAGCCTCCAATACAACAGCTCCTGAGCCATCACCCCACAAAATACAGTTGCCTCTATCTGTCCAATCTGTAATTCGCGACATAGTATCAGCACCAATAACCAAAGCGCGCTTAGCAGCGCCACTTTTAATGAAGTTGTCAGCAGTGGCCAAAGCAAACACGAAACCGCTACAAACAGCTTGTATATCAAATGCAGGACAATTATTACGAATACCTAACTTTTCCTGAACTAAACATGCCGTACTTGGGAAAGTTCTATCTGGTGTTGTTGTTGCGATAATAATGAGGTCAATATCATTAGGAGATATTTGAGCAACTTCAATAGCTTGAAGCGCTGCTTTCACCGCCAAGTCACTGGTAAATTCATTTTCAGCGACAATGTGACGTTCACGTATACCCGTGCGCGTAAAGATCCACTCATCAGTGGTATCAATCATCTTTTCCAAATCAGCATTGCTGAGTATTTTTTCAGGCAAATAACTGCCAGTGCCCACAATACGTGAATGCTTCATGCTTGAACCTTAAAATTAACTGATTGCAACGATAGAGATTGTGACATGTAAAACTAGTCACTTATTGTATTAGATGAATTCACTTGGATCTGCTCAATTTCAAGCTGCTGGGTAATTCTTGCCAAAACACCACTCCTAGACTCTTCAACAGCTTTCGCGATTGCATGTCTAAAAGAAAACGCATCAGCACCACCATGACTCTTGACCACGATGCCACGCAAGCCTAAGAAACTTGCCCCATTGTAACAACGAGGATCCAATCTGCGTTTAAAAGCCTTCAATACAGGAATTGAAATAAGCGCCATCAGTTTTGTAAGCAAGTTACGCTTAAACTCTTCCTTAAGAAAACCACCCATTAAATGCGCTAGTCCTTCAGAAGTCTTGAGCGCTACATTTCCGACGAACCCATCGCAAACAACAAGATCTGTCGTGCCTTTATAGATATCGTCTCCCTCGACGTTACCATAAAAATTCAGGTGGCTTTCCTTAAGTAGCTCAGATGTGCGTTTAACGACATCATTACCCTTAATGTCTTCAGAACCAATATTTAGCAACCCAACTGTTGGGTGTGCTTTTTGCTCAACGCAAGACACCAGAACTGAACCCATAATCGCAAATTGCAACAAATGCTCAGGGGTGCAATCAGCATTAGCACCAAGATCCATCATGTAAGTAATGCCATGTTTATTAGGCAATATTCCAGCAATAGCAGGACGATCAATTCCCGGCAGGGTTTTTAAAACAAATCGCGCCGTTGCCATCAAAGTACCTGTATTGCCAGCACTTACGCAAGCTGAAGCATCTCCGCTCTTAACTAAATTAATAGCCACTCGCATTGATGAGTCTTTTTTATTCTTTAATGCACTTTGAGGTGATTCGTCCATCAGAACGAGCTCTGATGCGTGATGAATACTAAGCCGTGAGCCTACTTGCGCTTTATTAGCAGACAACTCTGCTTCAATTGCGTCAGTAAGACCAACTAGTATGATTTTGACTTTGCTATCTAACTTTAGAAGATCTAAAGCCGCGGGTATTGTGACACGGGGACCGTGATCACCACCCATGGCATCGATAGCAACTGTGATATCCATGCTCAAGTATATAAATCTAATAAGACATGAGGTCACAAGACCCCATGTTTATTTTAGCGATGAATTACTCGCCCTTTGCTGGCATTACTTTACGGCCACGGTAGTAGCCACTTGGGCTAACATGGTGACGTAAATGCACTTCGCCTGTTGTAGGCTCAACCGCCAAAGGTGGATTCGTTAAGAAATCATGTGAACGATGCATACCACGTTTAGATGGTGATTTTTTGTTTTGTTGAACAGCCATTTTCTACTCCTGATAAATACTAAACACCTAAGAAACACTAATTTCCCAAGCTTATTTTTTTACAACTTT
This sequence comes from Candidatus Methylopumilus sp., assembly GCA_040383445.1. Classification (GTDB taxonomy): domain Bacteria; phylum Pseudomonadota; class Gammaproteobacteria; order Burkholderiales; family Methylophilaceae; genus Methylopumilus_A. Next base: position 2,010 of record JBEIDM010000106.1, read on the forward strand.
AAAATCTCTTAGTGCTGCAAATGGATTCGGTGCCTTAGTTTCAAGTTGCTCAGACTTAACTGAGCAATCTTCAACGCTATGCTTCGGAGCATAAGGTAAAGTTAATAAGACTTCGTCCTCAACCAAGACTAGCACATCCATTTCAGCATCAGCCACGAGATAATCATATTCATCAATTTCATCATCTTCTGATGGGATTTCAGAATCATCTCGAACCAATATAAATTCAGACTTTAGATTCAAGTCAACATTTACAGACTCTAGGCAACGCTGACAAGGCATTTGCGCAACACCTTTAATCAGCAATGTAAGCTTAGACTTTCCATCCAAACCTACACTTCCAGACAGCGTCCATTCTATAATTCCAGCATGCGAAGACATCAAATCTCTGGCACGCAGTAATTGCGAATTTTCAATTGTACCATGAATCTCAAGCTTTTTTCTTGCAAATTCAAGGCTATTAATGATGTGTTGTGCAGTCATAAGGGCCGCATGATATAATTTGTCGGTAGTTATGTCAAAAAAGTGCCTTTAATTAACGTTTAAATAACTTCAATTAAGCTTTAAATAACTTTAATTAAATTTAAAACAACTTTTAATTAGTTTTAATTAATCTTTTAATAAAATTAATCTTTAAATAACAGGTTCAGCAGGTGATAAAAAAAATATTAGTCGCAAATCGCGGCGAAATTGCAGTGCGTATCGTCAGGGCATGTTCGGAAATGGGCATTAAGTCCGTAGCCATATACTCTGATGCAGACCGCCATGCATTGCATGTCAAAAAAGCAGATGAAGCCTATAATATTGGGTCTGATCCAGTTATTGGCTATTTGAATGCGCATAACATTGTTAACCTAGCGGTTGCTTCAGGTTGTGATGCTCTTCATCCAGGTTATGGCTTTTTATCCGAAAATCCTGAACTTGCTGAAATTTGCGCGCGTAGAGGCATTAAATTCATTGGGCCTGATGCAGGCGTAATTCGCCAAATGGGCGACAAAATTCAAGCGCGAAATGCCATGGTGGCTGCTGGAATACCTTGTACGCCAGGCAGCGATGGTAATTTAGCTGATCTCGAAGAGGCTGTAATTCTGGCTTCAAAAATCGGCTACCCAGTCATGCTTAAAGCAACAAACGGTGGTGGCGGTCGTGGCATCAGAAGATGTAATGACGAAAAAGAATTAATTGGCAATTACGATCGCGTAATTTCCGAGGCGAGCAAGGCCTTTGGTAAGCCAGAAGTTTTTTTAGAGAAATGTGTCGTTAATCCACGTCATATTGAAGTTCAAGTTATCGCTGATAGTTACGGCAACGTGATTCATTTATTTGAGCGTGATTGCTCCATTCAGCGTCGCAACCAAAAATTAATTGAAATTGCCCCATCACCACAGCTTAGTGAGGCTCAGCGTGAATATATTGGTGGTTTAGCTGTCAAAGCAGCAAAAGCGGTAGGTTATGAAAATGCAGGAACTGTTGAATTCTTATTAGATTCTGACAATACATTCTACTTCATGGAAATGAATACACGCTTGCAAGTTGAGCATACAGTAACTGAAACAATTACCGGTATTGATATTGTTCAAGAACAAATTAGAATCGCTGACGGCCAAGAGCTTCAATATAAACAAGAAGAAGTTAAATATCGAGGCTTTGCGATGGAATTCCGAATTAATGCGGAAGATCCTCAAAACGATTTTCTGCCGAGTTTTGGTAAAATTACTCGCTACTATGCTCCAGGCGGTCCCGGTGTTCGCATGGATGCAGCCATATATAGTGGATACGTCATTCCGCCTTACTATGATTCAATGTGTGCAAAGCTTACTGTTTGGGCGCTTGACTGGGAAAGCGTGATAGAGCGAGGACGTCGAGCATTAAACGACATGTTGGTTTATGGCGTTAAAACAACCATTCCTTATTATCAAGAAATCTTAAAGCACCCTGATTTTAGGGCGGCGGATTTCAATACAA
>JBEIDM010000107.1:0-3970 GCA_040383445.1 Candidatus Methylopumilus sp.
ACACAGCAGTAATCAAACTCAATCCCTTGACCAATACGGTTTGGACCACCGCCCAACACCATTATTTTCTTTTTATCTGTAGGCTTCGCTTCGCACTCTTCTTCATAAGTTGAGTACATATAAGCGGTATTCGTTGCGAACTCTGCAGCACAAGTATCCACACGCTTATAAACAGGGCGAACATTCAAGGCTTGTCGATAAGCACGCACTGCGTGTTGATCAGTTCCCAACAACTTAGCTAAACGACGGTCAGAGAAGCCACGACGTTTTAACTGGAATAAAGCATCTTTATCCAAATCTGCTAAATGACGACCTTTAAGAGCCATTTCACGCTTGATAATATCTTCGATTTGCACCAAGAACCACGGATCAATTTTTGAGTGATCAAATACTTGATCGACAGTCATACCCGCGCGGAATGCATCGCCAACAAACCAAATACGCTCAGGGCCTGGCTCACCCATTTCTTTTTGAATTTCATCTAAGTCTGTAGATTTTTCATCCAAACCATCCACGCCCACTTCAAGACCACGTAACGCTTTTTGGAATGACTCTTGGAAAGTACGACCCATCGCCATCACTTCACCAACAGATTTCATTTGCGTCGTTAAGCGTGAATCCGCTTGTGGGAATTTTTCGAATGCGAAACGAGGAATCTTTGTAACCACATAGTCAATAGAGGGCTCAAATGAAGCCGGCGTAGCACCGCCAGTAATCTCATTTTTAAGCTCATCTAAAGTAAAGCCTACTGCTAATTTTGCAGCGACTTTAGCAATCGGGAAACCCGTTGCTTTAGAAGCCAAGGCTGATGAACGTGATACACGAGGATTCATCTCAATCACAATCATGCGTCCATCCACTGGATTGATTGCAAATTGTACGTTTGAACCGCCTGTATCAACACCAATCTCACGTAATACTGCTAAAGAAGCGTCACGTAAAATTTGATATTCTTTATCTGTAAGCGTTTGTGCTGGGGCAACAGTAATAGAGTCACCAGTATGCACGCCCATAGGATCTAAGTTCTCAATAGAGCAAACTATGATGCAGTTGTCTTGACTATCTCGCACCACTTCCATTTCATACTCTTTCCAACCAAGCAATGATTCTTCAATCAATAATTCTTTGGTTGGAGATGCATCAAGCCCTCGCTCACAAATTGCAACAAACTCTTCTCGATTGTAAGCAATACCACCACCACTTCCCCCCATGGTAAAAGATGGGCGAATAATAGCTGGATAACCAATGCTCGATTGAACCTGCAATGCCTCTTCTAGGCTATGCGCCATGGAGGACCGTGCCGAACCAAGACCAATCTTAGTCATGGCCTCTTTGAATTTTTGGCGATCTTCAGCCTTATCAATCGCTTCTTTACTTGCGCCGATTAATTCAACATTGTATTTCTTTAGAACACCATGCTTATCAAGATCTAAAGCGCAGTTCAAAGCAGTTTGACCACCCATAGTAGGCAATAAAGCATCTGGACGCTCTTTAGCGATAATTTTCTCTACCACCTGCCAAGTTACTGGCTCGATGTAAGTGGCATCTGCCATCTCAGGGTCAGTCATAATCGTCGCAGGATTAGAGTTCACCAGAATGACACGATAACCCTCTTCGCGAAGGGCCTTACATGCCTGCGCGCCTGAATAATCAAACTCACAAGCCTGACCAATCACAATTGGACCAGCGCCAATAATCAGAATATTTTTAATGTCTGTACGTTTTGCCATAATTTTCTTATTGCTTGTGCTGTTGCATAGATGCAATGAATCGATCGAATAAATAACTCATCTCAGTAGGACCAGGGCTAGCTTCTGGATGGCCTTGAAAACTAAACGCAGGCTTGTCTGTACGCTCAATCCCCTGCAAGCTACCATCAAATAATGAGACATGCGTTGAACGAACATGCGCTGGCAATGAACCAGCATCAACAGCAAAACCATGGTTTTGGCTGGTAATAAACACACGTTTATCATCCAAGTCTTGGACTGGGTGATTAGCACCATGATGACCAAACTTCATCTTAATTGTTTTAGCGCCAGAGGCTAAAGCCAATAATTGATGGCCTAAGCAAATACCAAAAGTCGGCATGCCAGTTTCTACAATTTGTTTAATTGCCGAAATCGCATAATCACATGGCTGAGGATCACCAGGGCCATTTGACAAAAACACACCATCAGGCTTTAAGGCCAATGCTTGTTCTGCCGTTGCTTGCGCTGGAAGCACTGTTACGCGACAACCACGCGCGACCAACATACGTAAAATGTTGCGCTTAACGCCATAATCAAATGCGACCACGTGGAATTTTGGATTTTCTAATTTTCCATAACCACTCGCCAAATCCCATTCACCCTCAGTGAATTCATAAGACTCTGTGACGCTTACCACTTTAGCCAAATCCATTCCTGACAATCCAGGAAAAGCTTTCGCTAATTCAAGCGCTTTAGCTTCATCGACTTCACCAGCAATAATACAGCCGGCTTGCGCACCTTTTTCTCTGAGCACTCGAGTTAATTTGCGGGTATCAATATCCGCAATTGCAACGACATTGTGTTTAACTAAATAGTCAGACAATGATTGCTCACTGCGCCAATTGCTGTGAATTAATGGCAAATCACGAATGATTAAGCCACTTGCATAAACTTGGCTCGATTCGACATCTTCTGAGTTCACGCCAGTGTTGCCGATATGAGGATAGGTCAGCGTTACGATTTGTTTGGTATACGATGGGTCAGTGAGAATTTCTTGATAGCCAGTCATAGAAGTGTTGAAAACAACTTCACCAACTGTATGGCCGGGAGCACCAATTGAAATACCACGAAACACTGTTCCATCAGCAAGCACTAACATGGCTGGTGTGTGTTGCGGCACGTTTAACCCCTTGTTTTTAAAAATTTATCGCTTTAAGGAAAGCGGATGTGCAAAGCGGGAGGAGTGTTTGCTCTTCCCGCTCATTTAATGTTTCACATCATAGCTTAAATTCACGTCTCTTTCAATCAGCTTTATTGAAACCGCCTACTAAATTTTGTTAGTTTTTTGTAAAAAGTAAACAACCTATCTTAAAAAATTAACGAAGTTGAAGTACATCCTGCATATCGAATAAGCCTGATTTTTTTTCAGCCATAAACTTTGCCGCACGAAGCGCGCCTAAAGCAAAAGTAGCTCGACTACTCGCCTTATGGGTTAATTCAACTCGCTCACCGATACCTGCAAACAAAACGGTATGGTCACCTACAACATCTCCACCACGCACTGTTGCAAAGCCAATAGTGTTAGCATCACGCTCACCCGTAACACCCTCGCGACCGTAAATTGCACAAGTTTCAAGATCGCGGCCTAAAGCATCAGCTGCGGCCTCACCTAAACGCAAAGCAGTACCAGAGGGCGCATCGACTTTGTGGCGATGATGCGCCTCAATAATCTCAACGTCATAACCTTCATCCAAAACCTTAGCGGCAGCTTGAACTAAACTAATCAACAAAGTAACACCCACGCTCATGTTCGGCGCAAACACTACAGGAATTGTTTTTGATGCTGATTCAATCAGACTTTTTTCAGCCGCACTAAATCCAGTCGTCCCAATCACCATGCTAACGCCTGCCGTCTGGCAAGCTGCCAAATACTGTAAGCTAGGCTCAGGACGTGTAAAGTCAACCAAAACATCAGCACCTTTTAAAGCGCTCTCAAGATGATGGCTAATTTTCACGCCAGACACCTTACCAAACTGCTCACCAGCATCGCGTCCGATTTGCGGACTATCTGCACGATCAAGTGCCGCATGCAAAATTAACTCCGGATCAGAAAAGACTCCATCCAACAAAGCTTGCCCCATGCGACCAGAACAACCTGCAATCACTACTTTTAACATTTCAAATTCACTTCCCAAGAAAACTTAATAATATATAAACGACGATCATAAGCCAATTTTTTCAAGCATACGCTCAAAGTATCCAGGCTCACCTTCCTCAGG
>JBEIDM010000108.1:0-3964 GCA_040383445.1 Candidatus Methylopumilus sp.
CAAAAAACCCTTGTATCGCAGCTAGTTCACCATGGCGCATATAGACGAAAGCAAGGCAGCACAGCATGAAGAAAGCGGGAAGAATAAATAACAGACCTGCAATTAAACCGCCTAGCGTTTTATGTAATAGCCAGCCCATATAAATGGCAAGTTGTTGGGCTTCAGGTCCTGGCAACAAAATACAGAAATTAAGCGCATGTAAAAAACGATCTTCAGAAATCCATTTTTTATCATGCACTAAATCTTGGTGCATGAGGGCAATTTGTCCCGCGGGGCCACCAAAACTGGTAAAGCCTAATTTAAGCCAATATAAAAAAGCTTCCTTCAATGATGGCGTAGTCATTTGGCATTTCTTTTTAAAACTTAAAATGCAATTTTATACTTTCTGGCTGCTTTGATTTTAGTTAATTTTTGCAATCTTTCTCCGGTGTAATAACCAAAAATCATCCAAATAAAAGTACCGAGAAAAGCCATGCCGGCAAAATAAATTGCACCCTGTATGCCAGCAAAAAACCAGCCAAATAAGCCAAGAAGCGTTGCTACCTTAATAGCGACAATAAGTTTGATTAAATAACGCAATAACATTGATTTTCCTTTTGGGAATGTGTAAGAAATATTCTTTTTGAGAATTTAAATTTCATCTTAACAGGTGTTTGCGAACGAAATATGTCTGTATGTAATGAGTATAAAAAAAGGGGGGCGCGATTAACGCGCCCCAAACGGGAGTAACCTTAGAAGAAAGTTAACTCATTTAGATTAGCGTGCATTTATGACAAGAAGATGACGAATGATCATTTCATCAAACTGTCATTTTCATAAGCTAAAGTTTAATCATTCCTATCAAAGTATTTTTATGCAGCTTTCGTCATGCTTGGTTTTATTGGGTTTTTGCGCGTTATCAGTGCCTGTGTATGCTGCTCGCCCGATGATTGCTGATGATGCCAAAATTGTTGATTCAAAATCCTGTCAGCTCGAAACTTGGTTTAAAGATACCAAGCAAGCCACCGAGTATTGGGCTTTGCCTGCTTGTAACTTTACTGGCAATTTAGAAGTTACTTTAGGTGGTGCAAGGTCAATTAATAAAGACAGTCCTAATGAAACTGATTTTGTGCTACAAGGCAAAACAATTCTTAGGCAATTCAAAACCAATGAATGGGGGCTTGGTCTTGTTTTAGGCAATATTCGCCATCCATCGGTTGGACAACTAAAGCATACATTGGGCGATTTTTATATGAATGTGCCATTAACAATGGCTTTTAATGACGATCAGTTTTTACTGCATGCCAATATGGGTTTGCTTTATGAAAGAGAGGCAAGCCAAGTCCAAAAAACTTGGGGGATTGGAACTGAAACAAAAATTAATGATAACAACTGGCTAGTGGCGGAAGTGTTTGGGCAGAATAATCAAAATGCCTATTATCAAATTGGCTTAAGGCATTGGATAATCAAGGACATTGTTCAAATTGATAGTGCTTATGGTAACCGAATGAATGGATCGGAGCAGTGGGTTACCGTTGGCCTGAGGTTTCTCTCAGCGCCTTTCTTGCCTTAGTCATTTTGACGTAGCAATCTTGATTTAAGATCTACATCAATAAACTATTTGTATTCTGAGTGTTAGTTAGCGAATGCTAGCGGTGTTGGTTTCTGGTATTTCTCAACTTTAATTAACTCAACATTTCTAAAAAGTGCCAATGCTTTTTTAGCTGCAGATAATTCACTATCCGCATTTAAGATAACAGCGCGCTGTATGCCTTTAGTATCTACTTTCACGATATATTCTGAACGGTTCATGTTTTTCTCCTATTGAATTGCTGGCGATTTTAGGCCGCCAATATGACGCTTTTATGACCAAAATTAAAATAATGAATCTTTTTAAACGTGCGGTTGACAGGTGAATTCATTTCAATAATTATTGAAATATGAAAACATCTTCCATGAATATATCTTCTGCTGTGCAAGCCTTGTCAGCACTTGCGCAAGAGCAGCGCCTGAATATTTTTAGAGCACTTGTGCAAGCGGGCTCAGAGGGAATCAATGCCGGTCGCATGAGCGAAATGATAGGCTCCAGTCCATCAGCGCTGTCATTTCATTTGAAGTCCATGCTTGAAGCTAAATTAATTAGCTATGAGCAAAAAGGGCGCTTTGTGATTTATCAGGCCAATTTTGCAGTCATGAATCAACTGCTGGCCTATCTTTCAGAAAACTGTTGCCAAGGCACTTCATGTGATGCCGAGCAGTTCAATATTTGTAGAACCTAAATATTTTAAAACCTAAATTTTTAAAACCAAGGACTCCAACAAGATGAACGATCAAGTCTTTAACGTACTCATCCTCTGCACTGGTAATTCAGCCCGCAGCATTATGGCTGAGGCTTTATTTAACACTGTTGCGGGTGGTCGTTTTAAAGCCTATAGCGCAGGCAGTTTCCCTAATGGGAGAGTGAATCCCTATGCAATCGACATGGTCAAGGCAACCGGCTACCCAACTGAAGAGTTAAGAAGCAAAAGTTGGGATGAATTTACTTTGCCTGATGCGCCCCACATGGACTTTGTCATTACAGTTTGCGACAACGCAGCCAATGAAGTCTGTCCAGTTTGGCCTGGCGCGCCCATCACAGCACATTGGGGCTTTGAAGACCCGGCGGCACTAGAGGCCACAGATGATGAAAAGCGAGCATTATTTAGAAAAATATTCCATCAAATCCGCAATCGCGTTGATATATTCTCCCAATTGCCATTGACTAATCTTAGCAAACTTGCCATCAAACATGAGATGGATAAGATCGGCGAAATCGAAAATTAAGCATATGAATCTATTTGAACGTTATTTATCGCTGTGGGTGGCACTTAGCATTGTTGTCGGTGTTTTCTTGGGAGATAGCCTCCCTAGTGTTTTTCAGGCCATCAGCCTTGCTGAGTTTGCGCACATCAATTTACCCATCTGTTTGCTGGTGTGGTTAATGATCATCCCCATGCTCATGAAAGTTGACTTTAGTGCCGTAGACCAAGTGAAAGCGCATTGGCGCGGCATAGTTGTTACTTTATTTGTCAATTGGCTGATTAAGCCTTTCTCAATGGCCTTGCTGGCATACCTTTTTATTAAAGTTTGGTTTGCACCATACCTACCCGCTGAAAACATTGAAGGGTATATTGCTGGCCTGATTTTATTAGCCGCTGCGCCATGCACCGCCATGGTGTTTGTCTGGAGCAGGCTCACCAATGGCAATCCAATATTTACCCTCACGCAAGTGGCTTTAAATGACCTCATTATGTTATTTGCTTTTGCACCGCTGGTGGCTTTGTTGCTTGGGATTTCAGCGATTACCGTGCCTTGGCTCACTTTATTTACATCGGTCTTGATGTACATACTCATTCCGGTACTCATCGCCCAATCGATTCGTGATTTGTTACTCAAGCGTGGCCAAAAGCGTTTTGACGCCTTCATGCAAGCAATCACGCCATATTCCATGGCGGCGCTGTTACTGACCTTGGTTTTATTGTTTGCGTTTCAAGGTCGCACACTACTAACTCAGCCGCTCATTATTGCCCTCATTGCCGTGCCAATTATCATTCAAGTGGTGCTCAATGCCAGCCTCGCCTATTGGCTGAATAAAAAAGTAGGTGAGCAACATGCCGTGGCTTGCCCTTCGGCTTTAATTGGCGCTAGTAATTTTTTTGAGTTAGCCGTTGCCACCGCCATTAGCGTTTTTGGCTTGCATTCAGGGGCCGCATTAGCCACGGTGGTTGGTGTGTTGGTAGAAGTGCCGCTCATGTTATTAGTGGTGAGTTGCGTAAATCGCACAAAAAATTGGTATCAATCTTAAAAGTCTGACTTTAAATTTTCTCAAAAACCTCGCTAGGCCCTATCAAATCAAGCTTAGTGAGGCTTCAATGAGCTGTTGTAACAATACAACGCACCAAGCAAAAATCATTCTTTGTCATCAAACTGTCATATTCGGCATTCA
>JBEIDM010000109.1:0-3944 GCA_040383445.1 Candidatus Methylopumilus sp.
AATAAATACTAAGTTCAGAAACATCAATGAGACCTAAATCGCCATTAGGGGTCAGCACAATATTACCTATATGAAGCCCTCTAAAGTAAATGCCTAGCGCGTGAACTTTAGCAATAAAATCCCCAACTTGATAAGCAAGGTTGTCATCTAACAAGCCTTCTTTCATCAAGTCTTTTATGGTTTTACCTGCCAAGGGTGAGTAGTGAACAACAGAGAGTCTTGAAGATTTGACGTGATAGAGCGTTAACACTTCAGGGACTGGAATATTGCGTTGCTTTAGTCGATCTATGTTTCTACAAAATCTGCGGGCATAAGAATAAAACTGCGCACCACTGAACAAACGTTTAACCCTAAACACTTTAATCATGGTGCCATCTGTAAGCTGAGCGACCTTAATGCCATGTCGGTCTTTTTCAAAAACATGACTCGCACTTGCTAATAAATCAGTGAATGCTTGCTGAGTCAGTAAATGACTTTTTCTAAACGTTGTTGTTAAAAAATTGCTCATTGGATTATTCACCTAACAAGGATCCAAGATTGGGATAAGTTTGTATTTGTTCATTTGCACAAAATACTTGCCAACCTGGGACATCGGTCCAATCAGATAAAAATACAAAATCTAAACCAGCGTGAGTTGAGGCTTTAAAATCATACTGACTATCCCCAATAAACAAGGCAGGGAATTGGATATTGCCATTGTCTTTTTCTCTTGCTAGCACGAGGTCTTTGTTATCTGGGCTACCAAAAATACCGCCTTCAAAAAACGTATCCAGCTGTCGCAATTTAAATATCTGACGAATTTCCGCTTGATCGCCACCAGAAAGTATCATCCATTGACTCTCTTTAGTGGCACGCTTTAATGCATTTAAGTAAGGCGAAACTTCGCATGTGCTTAAGAGTCGCGTGACTTGTGTGGTAAATGCATTTAATAGGGCATTCATGGCATCATCCGTGACCACCTGACGCATAATCTCGCGCAAAAAATATTCAAACTTTGGATATCTTGAAATACCGCCTAGCGCTATATGGTGATCAACCAAAGCCTTTGCTTGCGTTTGATTGGCGCCAAACTCAATCGCCACATCAAAATACGCTTGTATCTTAAGGTGATTAGAGTTGAGCACGACACCATCGCAATCAAACACAATGGTTTTATATTTTTTGATATCGATTTTTAACATGATCCCAATAATGACTAGGCATAAAAAAGGCTTTGCACATCACATGCAAAGCCTTATTTTATATTTAAACGAATTAAGCAGCCGCTTTAATTGCGCTGGCTTCTTTCGCTAATTTTGTAATGTGTGCCCAATCTCCACGCGCCACAGCATCGGCTGGGGTGAGCCATGTACCACCACAAACAACAACGTTAGGTAGCGACAGGAATTGCGGTGCTGATTCAACAGTCACGCCGCCAGTTGGGCAGAATTTGACATCGCCAAATGGACCAGCAAAACCTTTAAGTAAATTAATACCACCAACTGCAACCGCTGGGAATAGTTTCAAGAAATAGTAATCATCAGCATTAGCCATCATGATTTCAGATCCAGTTGAAACGCCAGGCAACAACGGCAAGCCAATTTGACGAGCAAACTGACCTAATTCACTGGTATAACCTGGACTTACTGCAAACTGACAACCCGCATCTTTAGAAGCTTGCGCATCTTTATTGTTTCGCACTGTACCCGAACCTAAAATCGCTTCAGGGACTGCTTTAGCGATGGCTTCCATGCCAGCTAATGCACATGAAGTACGAAGGGTTACTTCCAAAACCTTAATGCCACCTGCTAATAATGCTTCTGCCATTGGCACTGCATCTTCAACACGGTTAATCACAATCACCGGAATGACTGGACCTTCTTTTGCTAAATCTAATGTATTCATATTTTTCTACTTTTTAGTTCAAAATTAATAATATTCTTTAGTACGAGTACGCGAATTCGTTACAACCAGGTCACAGCACCCTCTTCGGCCGTCAACACATTGTTGCGCATACCACCAAACAACTCACGACCCATGCCATGTGCGTTTGCAAAGCGTTTAGCGTCACTCAACTCTTCAATAGCGCGGGCTCTCCAAACATCTTCGTCAACTAAAGCATTCAATGTACCGGCAACCACATTCAAACGAATGACATCGCCTGTACGAATTTTAGCGATAGCGCCACCAGCAGAAGCTTCTGGTGATAAGTGAATCGCTGCAGGCACTTTGCCTGAAGCTCCGCTCATACGACCGTCAGTCACAATCGCAACCTTGAAGCCTTTACCTTGCAACACAGAAAGTGGAGGAGTCAATTTATGTAGCTCTGGCATACCATTGGCTTTAGGGCCTTGGTAACGTACAACTGCCACAAAATCACGCTCCAACTCGCCACGTTCAAATGCTTCGAGTAACTCTTCTTGAGCATCAAACACAATGGCAGGTGCCTCAATAATGTGTCTATCTTCAGGTACTGCTGAACTTTTAATGACTGAACGACCAAGATTGCCTTGCAACAACAACAAACCACCAGACGCGCTAAATGGCTTAGAAGCATTACGTAAGATAGTTTCATCTGGGCTTTCTGCCGGAATCTCGATCCAATTCAAACTATTACCATCTGTCGTTGGTTTTTTACAGTAATCACGTAGACCGCCAATGACAACCGATTGAACATCTTCATGCATGTAACCACCCTCAACCAATTCACGAATCACAAATGCTGGACCGCCCGCATCTTGGAATTGGTTTACGTCTGCCTTACCGTTAGGATAAACGCGGGCTAACAATGGTGTGTTTTTAGAGAGCTTATTAAAATCTGCCCAGTCAATAATAATGCCTGCAGCGCGCGCAACAGCTACCCAGTGAATACAATGGTTAGTACTGCCGCCTGTGGCTAATAAAGCCACAATAGCATTCACAATCACACGCTCATCGACCATACGACCAATTGGCATGTAACGGTTATTTTGTGTATTTTCTAACACTGCACGCACTGATTCACGAGTGAGGCATGCGCGAAGTGGATCATGTGGATGAACAAAGGCTGCGCCAGGGATATGCAAGCCCATGGCTTCAAGCAACATTTGATTACTGTTTGCAGTACCGTAGAAAGTACAAGTACCTGGGCCATGGTAAGCCGCAGATTCAGACTCAAGTAATTCTTGGCGACCCACTTTACCTTCAGCAAACTTTTCACGGACTTTAGATTTTTCTGTGTTGTCCAAACCTGTGCTCATTGGTCCTGCAGGTACAAAAATGCACGGCAAATGACCAAACTGCAAAGCACCAATCAATAAGCCTGGAACAATTTTGTCGCAAACGCCAAGTAACAACGCTGCATCGAACACGTCATGAGACAAGGCAACTGCCGTACTCATTGCAATCACATCGCGTGAGAATAAGCTGAGTTCCATGCCTGGCTCACCTTGGGTAATGCCATCACACATGGCTGGCACACCACCGGCCACTTGCACAGTAGCACCATATTTATGGGCTTCAGCGCGAATCACATCTGGAAAGTTTACATAGGGTTGATGCGCTGACAGCATTTCATTGTAAGCCGTCACAATACCGATATTCGGAGCTTTTTCAGCCACCACTTTAAATTTATCATTGGCTGGCATGGCAGCAAATGCGTGCGCCACATTGGCACAACCCATTCTGTCTGCGCCACGCCCACGTGATGCCATTTTGTCGATACGCTGTAAATAAGCTTGTCGTGTTGGCGCACTGCGTTCACGGATACGTTCGGTTACTTCAGATAAGATTTGTTTCATGATATTTGCGGCCAAATTAGTTAATGAACTGACTCAATTATCCCCAATACGGCACATGCCGTCAAAAGGACAGAGTCTCTAATGATGCTGAAAACCTTTAGGCTTTGGTCACTAGAATATCTTCCATAATCAGATATTCTAAATCACAACCAAAAAACATATTGAGTGCATCCGTTGGTGAGCAAA
>JBEIDM010000110.1:0-3858 GCA_040383445.1 Candidatus Methylopumilus sp.
AGCTGGCATCAGCCCTTTTGTTTTTTGAGTGGGCGCGCGTAGCCATTTGGTTGGTTGCGCTTGCTGTGTTTTGTTGTCAAACAAGCCAATATCAATAATGAGCGCAGGATCAATTTCACCTTGCGTCACTTGATGTTGTGTCGCCCCAGCGTTGAGTGCGCTGAGCGTTGTTTGTAATGTTTGTATTTGCGCCTCAATCGCTAAATCTGATTTTGTTATCAGTAATACATCGGCAACCGCGGCTTGTTTTTGTGCTTCCCCGTGCTCGTTGATTTGATTAATGCCGTATACGCTGTCGATGGTGACGACCACTGCATCTAATCGGTAAGTTGAACTGATGACAGGTTCATTCAACAGGCTGCCCATAATTGGCCCAGGATCTGCCATGCCTGTTGTTTCGATAATTAAACGTTTGAACTCTGGAATTGCGCCAAGTGCGCGCTTAAAAAATAAATCTCTAAGCGTGTCTGCCATTTCGTTGGTGAGTGTGCAGCATAGGCAGCCTGATTCCAGTAAAACAGTATTGTCGGCGATGTGCTGGCTTTCTACGGTACGATCTAAATGCTTAGCCAAAATGTCGTCTAAGCCTGTGCTACCCAGTTCGTTGATGATGACGGCAGTGTCTTTCATCCCTTCGTTTCTCAACAACTTATTGAGCAGAGTGGTTTTCCCACTTCCTAAAAAGCCAGTCAGAAGGGTTATTGGAATTCGGTTATCCATGAATTAAAGTCATTGTCTTGCAAATAAAGTGACATCTTAGCTGTGTTATCTCAGGCGAGGAACCGAAACCCCTGTAAAATGTGCGAATTAAATTTTGATAGCAATGTGATCGCTCAGTAATGAATGTATTTTTTGAAGAAGATGGCGGGTTTAAGGTTGCGTCAGTCATGTCGGAAACGGCAGGGGCTTTGCAAGTGGAATACGTCAGCGGTAAGCGATCTAAAATTAAAGCGGCGAATGTACTTTTGCGCTTTGAAGGTGCTTTGGCAAGTTTTATGGATGCTGCCAATGCAGAAGCAGAAAACTTAGAAGTCCCATTTTTGTGGGAGTGTTGTGGGGAGCCCGAGTTTGGGTTCGAAGAGCTTGCTCAGGAATATTACGGCAAAGCGCCTACTTCAATTGAATCGGCTGCTGTTGCCATGCGCTTGCATAGCGCCCCTGTTTATTTTTACCGCAAAGGTAAAGGTCGTTATAAAGCTGCGCCACCAGATACATTGAAAGCAGCGTTAGCTGCGCTTGAGAAAAAGCGCGTGCAGGCTGAGAAAATCCAAATCTTTGTTGAGCAACTTAAATCCAAGCAAATGCCAGAAGAACTGGCGCTTAAGCTGGATATGTTGTTATACGAGCCTGATAAAAACAGCATGGAGTGGAAGGCGCTTGAGCAGGCCTCTGCTGAGTTACACGTGAACCCTGTTCAAGTCATTTCTTATGCAGGTGGTATTAAGTCTAATCATGATTATCACTTAGGTGCATTTTTGCGAGAGCACTTCCCTAAGGGTATTGCATTTGCTGAATCAGGTTTAGACGTGAATCCTGTTCCTCAAGATTTGCCGCGTGCTGAGGTTGAGGCATTTAGTATTGATGACAGCACAACCACTGAAATTGATGATGCATTTTCAGTGCAAACGCTTGCTGATGGCGCTCATCGTATTGGCATTCATATTGCCGCCCCAGCGCTTGGGATTGTCCCAAATAGTGCGCTAGATGAAGTGGCATTGCATCGTCTATCCACAGTGTATATGCCTGGCAATAAGGTCACGATGTTGCCAGAGCAGGCGATAACGCCATTCAGCCTGAATGAAGGTGAATGGAAGCCAGCCTTGTCGATGTATTTAGATGTGGCTGCAGACTTAACGATTACCAATCGTCAAAGCAAAGTTGAGCTGATTCACGTCGTGGATAATTTGCGGCACGACAGTTTAGAGCCTTACTTCAATGAAGATACTTTGGCTGAGAATAACGGTCATCCTTATTGGGAAAAATTGTCGCTGTTATTTAACTTGGCGGAGTCACTAGAAAAAGCACGTGGCAAGCACGACCCTAATCGACCGATTCAGATTGATTACAACTTTTACGTAGAAGACGGCAAAGTTCGTATCGTTGGTCGTCGTCGTGGTTCACCGATGGATAAATTAGTCGCCGAATTAATGATAGAAGCGAATAGCCAATGGGGGTCGCTACTTGCTGAGCATCAAGTGCCAGGGATTTATCGTGCGCAGAATGGCGGCAAAGTTTATATGACGACGCAAGCTGAGCCTCATCAAGGTTTAGGTGTGGCGCAATACGCTTGGAGCACATCGCCGTTAAGGCGTGCGGTGGACTTGGTCAATCAACGTCAGATCATGGCGGTAGTTCAGGGCGATGAGCCTGTTTATCCGCAAAATAGCGACGAGCTGGTGATGATTATGCGTCACTTTGATAGTACTTATAGCGCGTATAGCGATTTCCAGACGCGCATGGAACGCTATTGGTGCTTGCAATATTTAGTGCAAGAAAATGTTCAGGAAATTTCTGCAACCGTTTGGCGTGAAAATTTAGTGCGTTTTGATCATATGCCTTATATCACCAAGGTGCATAGCTTGCCTGAGTTGGCAGTAGGAACGCGCGTCACTTTAGAAGTGAAACGGATTGATACCTTGATGATGGAAATTGATACGCGCTTTAAAGCTGTAGAAGCTGAAGCAACGCCCACGGAAGTGTCGATTGACGATACTAAAGGGGTGGAGGAAGTATTGTAATGCGACACATTGGGCGAAGAATCTCTAGGGCTGTTCATAAGGGAATTACCGGTGAAGAGAGCGTTGATGTGAGTGAGGTGGATGGTGTTCGTTCGCTTTACTTAGGTTCGGAAACCGTTCAGAGCGCCATGCGCGTGAAAGCACCTTTTGAGTTGGAACTTGCTTATTCGCGCGGCATGATGATGTTTTTATTATTTATGAAGCAACCCAAAGAGGTGTTGATGGTAGGCTTGGGTGGCGGCTCTATTCCGAAATACATTCATCATTTTTTACCTGAGATTTCAACGCGTGCAGTTGAAATTAATCCACGCATTATTCAAGTTGCGCGTAGCCATTTCTTTTTGCCAGAAAATGATGATCGATTAGAAGTCATCGAAGGTGATGGCGTTTTGTATTTACAAGAAAATCCTAACAGCACAGATGTGTTGTTGTTAGATGTGTTTGATAGCCAAGGCGTACCACACGATTTATATAATCAAGCCTTCTTTGATACTTGTGCTGAATCCTTACGCTTAGATGGTATGCTCGCCGTGAACCTTTGGGGTTCGGATAAGAATTTTGATATTTATTTGCAACGGATTGAGCAAAGTTTTAATGATCGTGTTCTTGTTTTAAGGACTGGTCGCCCTGGCAATATTGTTGTTTTCGGCTTTAAACGACCGCCAAGGGATTTACGTTGGTCTACTTTAAGAGTTAGAGCAAAAGCCTTACAAGAGCTTCACAAAATTGAGTTCCTTGAGTTTGTTGAAAAACTCAAAGATGAAAATAATAGTACTACCAATCGCCTGTTATTTAATGAATAGAGTAATGATATGAGTCAGCACAATTTTTTTGCCACTTGCCCACGCGGCCTTGAAGCACTGCTAGCCGATGAGCTTGTAAGCGTTGGTGCAAAAGCCGTACAAGCTACCGATGGCGGCGTCAGTTTTAGCGGTGATATGGCGACTTGCTACCGTGCCAATCTTGAGAGCCGTATCGCGACTAGAATTATGTGGCGCGTTGCTAGTGGTCGATATGCCACTGAAGATGACTTATTTAATGCAGCTTACAAGTTAGATTGGCCGAGCTGGTTTAAGGTCAGCAATGACTTTATGGTGAAAGTTACTGGCGTGAAGTGCCC
>JBEIDM010000111.1:0-3791 GCA_040383445.1 Candidatus Methylopumilus sp.
GCTGCTACCCAATCGACCTCATAATCCATTTTAATCATAAGGTTTAATGAAAAAAGACTTAAAGAAATAAGACGGTGCCTACTTACGAATTTCCCTTTAACGAACGCATTCGGACGCTTCTGCGCCTTGAGGATCTGTTTTCCAAAGTTCTGTTGAATATTGAGTCGAAACAGGCGGCTAATCACCACAACGCCATCATTTCTTTCTTTCAAATTCTTGATTTAATTGACCGTTCTGACCTTAAGTCAGACCTGGTCCAAGAACTAGATCGCCAGAAGGCAATCCTAACCCACCTATCAGACAATCCAAGCATTGATTTATCAGTATTGGAGCCGATTCTGGACAATATCAATGCAGTCAGCACCGAACTTAGAAATGCTCCCAACAAACCGGGCCAACCATTACGTGAAAACGAATGGCTAATGACAATTAAGCAACGCGCAGTTATTCCCGGTGGCTTATGTGAATTTGATTTACCTTCGTATCATTACTGGCTAGAACAATCAGCAGAACATCGCCAACACGACCTTAAAGCTTGGATGGCGAATATTGTTCCAATATACGATGCTTTAAAAATCATTCTTAACATTATTCGGGGCAGCGGTAAGAAAACTCCGATCACTGCCAATAGAGGCGCTTATCAGCAAATGCTGGGTGGTGCTAAACCAGCACAAATGCTCAGCATACAAGTGGATGATACTCTCACTTGCTACCCTGAAATAAGTGCAAATAAATATGCGATCAACATTAGATTTATTTCAATGAGCCAATCAAAGAAACCGCAACCCTCAGAAATTGATGTTCCATTTAATTTAACTCTCGGCAACTTATAAGCATCATGCAGTCTTCGAGTCCCAAAAAGCGTATTGTCACCTGCCCGCAATGCGGCGGTGAATCCGAATTTAGCCCTGAAAACAAATACAGACCGTTTTGTTCAGAGCGTTGCAAACTAATCGACTTGGGCGCTTGGGCCAATGAAGGTTATCGCATACCAACCCCGATCACGCCTGAAGATTTAGAAAACGAAGAGTTTAATCATTAAGCTAAGAATGAAAACGATGTCCCTACTTAAGAAAATTGGTTTGCCTTTACTAAGCGCTATGTTCATAGCATCCATCCTAATCTCGGCTTGTAGCAAGCAAGATTCTATCGAAATCAAAAATCAATGGGCTCGAGCAAGCAATGATGGGCAGGATGTAAGCGCAGCTTATATGACGATTGTAAGCAACGAAGATACTAGCTTAATTGCGATTGATAGCGATGTTGCAGATGTAATCGAAATACACAGCATGAGCATGGAAAACGGTGTAATGAAAATGCGTATGCTTGATACGCTTGATTTGATTGCAGGCAAGCCCACCGAACTCAGTCCTGGTGGATTTCATCTAATGCTTTTTGATTTAAAGAAACCTCTAGCCGCAGGCAAAGAGGCGCATTTCACATTGCACTTCAAAAACAAAGCTGGACAAGAAAAAACAATCTCTGTCACTAGCCCAATTAAAGCTGAAGCTCCTTAATTTTTGGCGTCTACTTTAAACGGAATTTGGTAATGCATCGTTTCTAGTTGGGTTTTTATTTCAAGCTCTACCACCCAATCACTTCGACCCTGCACACATACGGGCAAAGTTACTTCAGCAAACCACAAATCTGAATCAGCTTGCTTAAGCAAATGATAACGATTAAGCCCCATTTCCATTCTTTCCATTGCAAAACTAACATAGACTTGCCTGGCATTTGCTGTTTCCAACAGCAATCTAATCGGTTTCATCACTTGTGGTGAGTTAAGAAACTTTAGCTTAAATAAGTCATTACCACATCCACTCACAATATCGGTACAAACCAACTTTTGCGCCACAGATTCAGTTCGCTTAACCCATATAACAATACTAGCTAGCGTAAAAATACACACAACCGAAATGATTTTGTAATAACGACTCATTGATTAATTCCAAATTTCTCTAAGCATTGCCACACCATGAGCCCCTGCACGCCAGGCTTGATTTAAATGGGAAGGCTTCATACCGCCCAGCGCATAAACTGGCAAAGGGTAATCCTCAATCAATGCACTAAAGGCTTCCCAACCCATCGCTGAGTCTTGCGGATGACTTTTAGTTGGCAAGACTGGTGAAAGCACAACAAAATCTAAACCCAGTTGTGCCGCATGTCTCAATTCAGAGACTTGATGGCAAGACGCACTAACCAGAAGATTAGGCGGTTTTTGATCTAAAGCCATCAATCTATCACTCGTTAAATGAATTCCATCAACGCCCATAGACTGAACTTGATCCAATGGGGCATTCACCAGAACTTTGGCTTGATAAGGAACCGTTAATGCAAGAACGCGTTGCACGAAAGCAGCCAGTTCAACTTCATTAAGATCCTTCTCCCTGATTTGAATGAGACGCAAGCCAGCCTTAAGTCGCTCATGCAATCTCGCAAAAAACACTTCCTCACCTAATTCATGTTGATTGGTAATCGCGTAAATATCAGGCAATTTAAGCGCATCTAAAATAGGAGTATTTGCAGGTAAGGTTGGTGAAACCATGACCGCATGTGGATTTTGCCAACTCAGGACCTGTCCTTCTTTACCTTCAGGACTACCTTGCCATCGTCTAACAATAAAAAAATGGAGTTTGACTGTTTTTTCTGGGTAATCAAATGTACGCGTAAGCCAAGGATAAGCTTCTAAAACTTGAACACCCAGCTCCTCATCTATTTCACGCACCAATGCTTGAAAGGAAGTTTCACCCTCTTCAATTTTGCCCCCTGGAAACTCCCACCAGCCTGCCCAACCTTTGCCTTCTGGGCGACTTGCTAACAAAACCATGCCATCTTCTCTGAGCAATACTGCTGCAGCAACATTCACGACTTTTGGCATTATTTTGAAGCGTCTTTTAAAGCAGAACGGCCAACATAGTCACGTGCAAACTGATAAGCGACACGACCACTTCTAGCACCTCGAATAAGTGAGAATAGTAATGCAGCCTGCCTAATCTCCGCAGTCATCTCAGAACTTCCAAAATGCATCAGCCAATATTGTGCCACTTTCAAATATTCGTCTTGATCAAATGCATAAAAAGAAAGCCAAAGTCCAAATCGCTCAGACAACGAAACTTTCTCTTCCGTAGTGTCTCCTGGACGAATTTCCTCACCAACATATTGAGTTTGCAAATTTTCAGCCATAAATTCAGGCATTAAATGACGTCGATTAGAAGTTGCATAAACCACGACATTATCTGAGGTCGATGAAATTGAGCCATCAAGCACCACTTTAAGTGACTTATATCCAGGTTCAGTAGCCTCAAAAGACAAGTCATCGCAGAATACAATAAAGCATTCAGGTCGATTTCTCAGTATTTCAACAATTTCCGGCAAGTCGACCAAGTCTTCTTTTTCGACTTCAACCAAACGTAAACCATCTTTTGAAAACTCGCTCAATAGCGCTTTCACTAAAGTTGATTTTCCTGTGCCACGAGCACCAGTCAGCAAAACATTATTCGCTGGGAAGCCATTTACAAACTGTGCTGTATTGCGAACAATTTCGCTTTTTTGTTCATCAACATTACAAATCGCATCCAATACGATGTGATGGGGATGATCGACTGCTCTCAAATAACCACGACCTTGTTTAACTTGCCAGCGCCAAGCTAAAGCATTCCAGTCAATGTCGGTGGCTACGGGAGGAAGAACTGCCTCCAGTCTTGCAATCAGCGACTCTGCTTTTTGAATGAGCGATTCAAAATCAGTCATGACTAAGAACGATAATCCGCATTAATTTTGACATAATCATA
>JBEIDM010000112.1:0-3778 GCA_040383445.1 Candidatus Methylopumilus sp.
AGCGTTCTTGATTTTCATAGAAACGGGACAGAAATGTATTGGCTTCCGCTTTTTCGAGTAAAAGATATACAGGGAAGCGCTCAGCAAGTTTGCGAGCAAGCGTGGTCTTGCCGCTTCCGATTGGGCCTTCAATCACGATGTATGGAAACTTTTCCGTGATGTTTTTAGCGTTGCTCATGCGTTTTGTTTTCCTGCTTACTTAGTTTATTCAGTATCTGATAAAGACTACAGCTTAAAAACACCTTGGTTTTGGCATTGATGAGCGAGTGTTTTTGCTAAACCGTAATTTCCTATCATCACATCTGGTGCAATTTCTGCAAATGGTAGCATGACAAAGCCACGTTCATGCATACGTGGATGCGGTAAATTAAGTTCACCAGTTTCTATTTTTACTTGATCGTACATCAATAAATCCAAGTCTAGAACTCTTGGCGCATTAGGAAAGGGGCGCTCCCTACCTTGTATGTTCTCTATTTCAAATAAACGATGTAGTAAATCTAATGGACTTAGATTTGTTTTGATTTCGATAACGGCGTTAATAAAATCAGGTTGGTTATCGTAGCCTACTGGCGCTGTTCGATATAAAGAAGATTGCTTGGTGAGCTGCATGTCTGTCGACTTTGCAATGGCCTGTATCGCGTGTTCAACCTGATTTTCTGGATCTGCTAGATTGCTACCAAGGGCAATATAAGCTGTGCTATTAAAAGCTGATTGCGTTTTCATGAAGCGCTATGGGTGGATTTAGGTTTTCTTCGGCTACGGCGTCGGCGAGGCTTTTGTGTAGTCTCTGGCTTTAATAAATCACCGCGTTTTTCGCCATCGGCGCTAGCGAAAGCTGTCCACCAATCGCCAAGCTCAGCACTAATTTCGCCGGACTGGCAGCGTAGCAACAGAAAATCGTAAGCCGCGCGATAGCGTGGGTGTTCAAGCAGACCGAAAGGGCGCTTGCCTGCGCGCATCTCAAATCGCGGTTGCAAGCCCCAGATTTCTTTCATGGTAGCGCTATAGCGTTTATGAATCGCTAATTTTTCTGCTTGCATATCTGCAACTTCAGTCATTGCCATATGTAATGCTGGCATAGGGCGATTACCTTGTTTTTCATATTTTTGCCAGGCAACTAATACTTCATGCCAAAGCAAGGTGGCAAATAAGAATCCAGGTGAGACTGGTTTGCCTTCATTGACCCGTGTATCGGTATTCTTTAAAGCTAAATTCACAAACTTAGCGCCGATAGGTTGTTCAAGCACGACATCCAATAAAGGAAGCAAGCCGTGATGTAACCCGTGTTTACGAAGTGCAACAGCACTTTCAATCGCATGGCCTGACAGGAAGAGTTTGAGCATTTCATCAAACAAGCGAGACGGTGGCACGTCGTGTAATAAATCAGCCAGCTCGGGAATCGGGTCTTCTGTGGCTTTATCGATGGCTAGTCCCAGCTTTGCCGATAGGCGGACTGCACGCAACATGCGCACAGGGTCTTCTCGATAGCGCGTGACCGGATCGCCTATCATGCGCAAAACCCCCGCCTGAATGTCAGCAACCCCTTGATGGAAATCGAGTACTTCTTCGGTAGATGGGTCGTAATAAAGCGCGTTTGCCGTAAAGTCTCGGCGTAAAGCATCTTCTTCTTGATTGCCAAATACGTTGTCGCGCAAGATGCGGCCTGAGTCTGCTATCTTGCTGCGTGATTCATTTTCTTCATTAAGGTGACTGCCGCGGAAAGTCGAAACTTCGATGGTTTCTTCCCCAAACATCACGTGCACTAGTCTGAACCTGCGACCAATAATGCGTGAGCGTCTAAATATCCGATTAACCTGTTCAGGGGTCGCATTAGTCGCAATGTCAAAATCTTTTGGGCGTCTTTTGAGTAATAAATCACGTACTGCCCCACCTACAACAAAAGCTTCAAAGCCTGCTTTTTGTAAACCTTCAGTCGTTTTAAGTGCGCCATGACTTAATAGCTTTTTATCAATACGATGAACTTTGCTAGCGATGCGTTGTGCATTGCTCGTTGTTAGGCCGTCACTCTTAAGGCTGGCTTGTTTTGATTGTTTTTTGCCGCTATTGAATACGCGCTGTATTAGTTTTTTAATCATTCAGTGAATTGCATCATTACTTTGGTTTTTAAGTTGCGCAGATTATAACTGATAAGCCTGCGTGAAAAGGGAGCTGCAAAATTACGCCTTTTTGTTGTGCCAAAGCACGTCTGCAACGTTTGCGGCTTGATTAATACTACGACACATCACAAATAATAAATCAGACAAGCGATTAAGATATTGTATGGATGTCTCTGTGATCCTTTCTTCTCGGCTTAGTTTTACCAAAGAGCGTTCTGCTCTGCGGCAAATAGTGCGTGCTAAATGGCAGTAAGCTGCGCCTCGAGTCCCGCCAGGTAAGATAAACTCTTCCAAATGTGCGAGTTTCAGATTCAGTTCATCTAGTGTGGTTTCTAGAGCAACGATACGTTCCGGCTTTACCATGATGTAACCAGGAATGCAGATTTCCCCACCTAGGTCGAATAAGTCATGTTGCACATCATCTAAAGTGTGTTGAATTTTTTCGGGGATAGGTTCTGTGCGTAATAAACCAATCACGGCATTGAGTTCGTCAATATCACCCATTGCAGTTACGCGTAAGCTATCTTTGTTAACACGAGAGCCATCGCCAAGGCCTGTTGTGCCGCTATCACCTGTTCTTGTGTAGATCTTACTTAGTCTATTGCTCATATTAATCCTCTAATTAAGCCTTTATTGTAACTGATGCGTGAGACAGACGATGACATTCGTCTATGAGTTCAGCTAAACTCTTAAGCAATTCTTTTGCCATGCCTTATATTTTGAATACTAACGCAAAACCTACTTCTGCATGTCCAATTGGCGTCTTTGATTCAGGCGTTGGTGGTATTTCTGTGCTGAAGCATATCCATACTTTGTTACCTAATGAAGATTTGATGTATGTCGCGGATTCTAAATTTGCGCCTTATGGCAATAAAACACCTGAATTTATTCAGGAGCGAGCTCTTTGGATTACAGACTTTCTAATTGGTAAAGGTGCTAAAGCCTTGGTGGTGGCTTGTAATACTGCGACTGCGGCGGCTGTCGATTTATTGCGCCAAAAATATCATCTGCCAATTATTGGCATGGAGCCGGCCGTTAAGCCAGCCGCGGCCGCAAGTAAAATAGGAGTGATTGGCGTGTTGGCAACCAGCGGCACTTTAAAGAGTGCTCAGTTTGCAGCCTTGCTTGACCATTATGGCCAGCAGGTTGAAGTGGTGACGCAAGCTTGTCACGGATTGGTTGAATGTGTGGAGCGGGGTGAGCTGGACTCGACTGCCACTCAAGATTTATTGGCGAGCTATGTTCAACCCTTAATTGCTGGTGGGGCTGACACGATTGTACTGGGGTGCACGCACTATCCTTTTGTTAGACCTCTGATTGAGAATCTGGTTGGGGATAATGTGGTGTTGATTGATACTGGTGCTGCGGTAGCAAAAGAACTGAAGCGTCGCTTGGAAGATACCCGTTTATTAAATGCTGAAGCTCAAATAGGACAAGTCGGTTTTTGGAGTAACAGCACTCACGCTGATGCGGAAGATATTGTCATGCGCTTGTGGGGTAAGCGCGAAGGGTTCTCTAATTTCTAATTAGTGGTGTCCGGCTGTTTCGCCAGCTTTGAGTTTGTATTTTGTTCCGCAGTAAGGGCAGCTTGCGTGGCCTGTGTCTGCTAAATCCAAAAACACTCTGGGATGAGAGCACCACAAAGCAACTTCTTCTGTTGG
>JBEIDM010000113.1:0-3767 GCA_040383445.1 Candidatus Methylopumilus sp.
CGCTAGGGGCTTGCTCATCTAAAAAGCTTAAGTAAGTTCGACCTGAGCCAGTAAGAAGTGCGGCACGAGCAGCCATTAAAGCGGCACCTGTCATGCCTTTATCGCCACCAATGACGGCGATGCTACCGTTCATCCCTTTGTGTGAATCAACAGCGCGTTTAGGTAGTTTTTGGCTAATCTTGATTGAGCTTAATTGCATGTGTTTATTCTACAACGCCGATAGATCTTAATTGCTTTTTATAGATAGATTTTTTAGAGTTCATAACAACGTTATACTCAGTCATTCAATTCAAAATTCCGAATGAATGCGTGATTGCTGGTAAGCTCACTTAACAAGGTTTGAGGGAGGAACTGACCTTCCCATTTAAAGTCCTATGATAAGCAAACAACCCATGGGGCAGCTAAAGCAGGTGCTCCTGTTGGTGACGACCTTGAAGTGATTATGCTCATTGAAGGCGTTAGAACGAATTTATATTGTTTATACAAAAGGATAGCAACATGACGGATTTATTTAGCCCAGTGAAACTAGGCAGCATTGCAATGAGCAACCGTATGGTGATGGCACCGCTGACGCGTAATCGTTCGAATATGGAAGGTGTGCCACAACCAATTAACGTTACTTATTACGAGCAGCGTGCTAGTGCTGGCCTAATTATTACTGAAGCGACGCCAATTTCAGCAATGGGGCATGGCTATCCTTTATTGCCTGGTATTTATACCGATGCACAAGTGGCTGGTTGGAAAAAGATTACCGATGCAGTGCATGCAAAAGGCGGCAAGATTGTGATTCAACTTTGGCATGTCGGCCGCATTTCACATCCAAGTTTACTCAATGGCGCACAACCAGTTGCGCCATCAGCAATTAAACCAGCAGGTAAAGCATTTACTTATACAGGTTTAGTGGATTATGTTGAGCCACGCGCATTAGATGCAAGTGAGTTGCCTGGCATCGTTGCTGATTATGTTCACGCAACAAAATGTGCGCTGGCAGCTGGTTTTGATGGTGTTGAGATCCACTCAGCAAATGGTTATTTGTTGGATCAATTCTTACGTGATGGCACAAATAAACGTACTGATAATTATGGTGGTAGTTTTGAAAACCGTGCACGTTTATTAATGGAAGTGACTAAGGCGGTGGTTGCTGTTGCAGGTTCGGATAAAGTGGGTGTGCGTCTGTCTCCAGTAAACCCTTTTAATGATATGAAGGACAGCAACCCACAAGCGTTATTTAATGATGTTACGGAGCAACTTAATCAATTTAATTTGGCTTATCTACATGTCGTTGAAGGTGGAATTCATGGCGGCGGCGTAGCGGATCCATTTGATTTTGATGCGATGCGCAAATTGTGTAAATCACCTTACATGGCGAATTTGTCTTATGACAAGGCACGCGGTAATGCTGCGATTGCAAGTGGTCATGCTGATGCTGTGGCTTATGGCGTTCCATTTATTGCAAATCCAGATTTGGTAGAGCGTTTCCGTCAAGATGCGCCACTTAATGCAGCAGATTCAAAATCCTTTTACGGTGGCTCTGAAAAAGGCTACACCGATTACCCATTTCTTAACGCTTAAAGAAAACTGACCCATATGAGAAAACCAGCGATTACCCAAGTGCCTATTGATAAGACCCTCGCAGAGCGTTGGAGTGGGCGTGCTTATGATGCAACTAAAGCAATTTCATCTGAACAGACGATTGCTTTGTTGGAGGCTGCTCGCTGGGCACCTTCTTGCATGGGTGATCAGCCTTGGCGGATTGTGGTTTGGGATAAAAATATTGATGCAGCTGCTTGGCAAAAGGCTTTTGATTGCTTAGCGCCTAGCAATCAAACTTGGGTAAAGCACGCACCTTTATTATTTTTAATTTGCGCAGATACTTTATTTAGCAAAAATGCGCAGCCTAATCGTTGGGCTGAGTATGACACGGGTGCTGCTGCTCAAAATCTTTGTTTGCAAGCAAGTAGTATGGACTTGATTGCCCATCAGCTCGGTGGTTTTGATGCAGAAAAAACGC
This sequence comes from Candidatus Methylopumilus sp., assembly GCA_040383445.1. Classification (GTDB taxonomy): domain Bacteria; phylum Pseudomonadota; class Gammaproteobacteria; order Burkholderiales; family Methylophilaceae; genus Methylopumilus_A. The sequence goes on from JBEIDM010000113.1 coordinate 2,012, forward strand.
GTGAACTGTTCAATATTCCGGCGCAATTTACTTTGATGGCGATGATTTCTGTTGGGCATCGTGTGAGTGAATCTGCAATCCCTGAGGATTTGTTAGCGCGAGAAACTGCTGAGCGTAGCCGTCGGCCTTTAGGCGACTTGTTTTATCAGGGTGCCTGGGCAAATCCAATCAAGTAACAGGAATGATTCAGTAAAAGCTTGTCATCTGCTAGAATAACGCCACTAAAACATCAACTATAGGAAATATCATGGCTGTAGTCGCACTTAATAAGGACAATTTCAAAGAAACCATTGTTAACAATCCGTTTGTGATTGTTGATTTCTGGGCAAAATGGTGTGATCCATGTGTGGCATTCACACCAGTGTTTGAAGCAGCTGCTGAAAAGAATCCTGACATCTTATTCGGTATGGTGGATACAGAAGCGAATCCAGAAATTGCAGAGTATTTCGAAGTTTCAAAAATTCCTGGCATTTTAATTATTCGCGAACAAGCTGGTATTCATGCGCAACAAGGTGAAATTGGTGCGCCAGCTTTAGAAAAACTCATTGAATGGGCACGTGAATTCGATATGACACAAGTGCGTGACTATTACAAAGAGCAAGACGCTAAGTAGTTAATTAATAAGTAATCAAATGCATAATAAATAAGCCGCTTGATAGCGGCTTTTTTGCGGGCAATTTTTTGAATTAAGGTGCTAGGTTACTTAAGAATCTAGTCGGGTCGACTGATTTGCCTTGAAAGCGGATTTCAAAGTGAAGTTTTACTTTGTCAGCACCAGAGCTGCCCATTTCAGCAATTTTTTGGCCTTTAAGCACTTGTTGGCCTTCTTTAACTAAGATTTTATTGTTGTGTGCGTAAACAGATAAGTAGTCTTTATTATGTTTTACGATGACTAAGTTGCCATAGCCGCGAAGGTCGGAGCCATTGTAGATGACCTTGCCGGCACCTGCTGAGTTGATGTCTTGGCCAAGCGCACCTTCAATATATCGATACCTTTGGCGCTGCCGCCTTCAGTAAAACCGTTGGTGATTTTTCCTTTGGTTGGCCATGCCCATTCTGTGATTTCTTCATTATTACCAAAAGCAATATTCTGGATGTTTGAATTTCTGGCTGGGGTGCTGGCAGGCGTGACTTTTTGTTCATTCAGCTCTGTTGAAGCTGGGGCTTGTGCATCGGTATTCAGCGGCTTGATGACAACGTCATCTTCTTGCACCTTTTGTTGAGGCGCTTGGTTCTTAGCAGGGGCTTTAGCATCTTTAAGCTTTAGGGACTGGCCCACGCGGATGACGTAAGGCTGTTCGATTTGGTTGAGCTGAGCGATTTCTTTGTAATCATAACCATGTTCCAAACCCACGCTGTAAAGCGTGTCACCTTTTTTGACCACATAAAAATCAGGTCGCCAGTCTTTATCTGTAGATTTGTTAGCAGATTTCACAGGGGCAGGTTTTTTGTTAGTTACCGCCGCGCTTCGCTCAATGACTGGTGCACGATTTTGTGTGCCAGCACAAGCAGCTAAGATAAGGCAAAGTATGGAGGCGAAAAGCTTCTTGGTACGCATTTAGTTGGTTCCACCAAGTAACGGAACAAACTTCACGGGTTCAAGTTTAGTGTGCTTGTACTCGGTTTCATCTAGACGTTCTATTAAATACAGAACTTGTTCGTTAATACCAACTGGAATGACCATACGTCCGCCAACGGCAAGTTGTTGCAACAGATCTTCTGGGACACGGCTTGCAGCAGCAGTCACAATGATGCC
>JBEIDM010000114.1:0-3765 GCA_040383445.1 Candidatus Methylopumilus sp.
GCAAGCTTGCGATGAAGTATCACCCTGACCGCAATCCAGATAATCCAAAGGCAGAGGAAAGCTTTAAAGAAGCAAAAGAAGCTTACGAGATGCTCTCTGATGCTCAAAAACGTGGAGCTTACGACCAATACGGCCATGCCGGCGTAGATCCAAGTGCAGGCCCTGGTCCTGGCGGTGCTGGCTTTGGCAATTTCAGTGATGCTTTTGGTGATATTTTTGGTGACATCTTTGGTGGTGGCGGTGGTGGTCGCCGTTCAAATGTTTACCGTGGTGCTGACTTACGTTACAACATGGAAATATCACTGGAAGAAGCTGCACGCGGCACGGAAACCAAAATTCGCATTCCAGTGATGTCGAGTTGTGAAACCTGCCATGGCTCAGGTGCCCGTCCAGGCACATCACCTGTCACATGTACAACTTGTAACGGGCATGGCCAAGTGCGTATGCAACAAGGCTTCTTCTCAGTTCAGCAGACTTGTCCTAAATGTCATGGCGGCGGCCAAATGGTCAAAGACCCTTGCCCAAGTTGTCACGGTGATGGTCGAGTCAAACAACACAAAACACTCTCAGTCAAAATTCCAGCTGGAGTGGATGAAGGTGATCGCATTCGTTTATCAGGCGAAGGTGAAGCAGGTGTTAACGGTGGCCCAACCGGTGACTTGTATGTAGTTGTTCATTTAAAAGAACATGACATTTTCCAACGTGAAGGCGGTAATTTGCATTGTGAAATGCCAATCAGCTTTACTGTTGCAGCACTTGGTGGCGAGATTGAGATCCCAACGCTAGATGGTCATGCCAAGATGAAAATCCCAGCAGAAACGCAAACTGGCGCAACTTTCCGTCTACGTGGCAAAGGGATTAAACCCCTACGCAGCAACGAGCATGGTGATTTAATGTGCCACGTTGTAGTTGAAACACCGGTAAAACTCAATGAAAAACAACGCGAGTTGTTACGTGAACTAGAAGAGATTAATCAAAAAGACTCTGGTAAACATAGTCCACGTGCAAAAGGCTTTTTAGATAAAGTAAAAGACTTTTTCGAGTAATCGTTTTCATTTGAAAATAGTAATAAAAAAGCCCAGAGATTATCTGGGCTTTTTTATTCATTAAATATTAAATACCTAAAGACCTAATATGTACCCTTTTGAATAAACTCGACTTTATAGCCATCTGGGTCTTCAACAAAGGCAATCACTGTCGTGCCGTGCATCATCGGACCAGCCTCACGCACCACTTTACCACCTGCTTTTTTCACTTGCTCACATGTTGCATAAGCATCATCAACTTCAATCGCCACATGGCCATAAGCCTTACCCATGTCATAACTTTCCACGCCATAGTTATAGGTGAGTTCTAAAACTGTATGATCTTTTTCGTCTCCATAGCCTACAAAAGCCAATGTGAACTTACCATCTGGAAAGTCATGTTGACGCAAGACTTTCATACCCAAGATCTCGGTATAAAACTTAATCGACTTTTCTAAATTACCTACACGTAACATCGTATGCAGCATACGCATGATGATTTCCTTTCAAAATAAACACTATTTAGCAGCCATCAGGCGCTGATACTTCTCTTGCAACTGTTCTTTAGTCTCAACCATATCAGGATTAAACGGAATGCAATCAATCGGACAAACTTTTTGACACTGCGGCTTATCATAATGGCCAACACATTCTGTACATAGATTGAGATCAATTTCATAAATCGACTCGCCCTGATAAATTGCATCATTCGGACACTCTGGTTCACAGACATCACAATTAATGCATTCATCGGTAATCATTAACGCCATATAAAACCTTTAATACTTTCCACTCAAACTGACTTCTTAATTTTGGCAGTAATTTGTTCTTGAATATAAGGTGAAACGAATTGAGAGACATCACCACCTAACACAGCCACTTCACGAACCAAGGAAGAGGAAATAAACATGTATTGTTCAGCCGGCGTTAAAAATACAGACTCGACTTGTGGGAATAGTTTTCTATTCATGCCTGCCAATTGGAACTCGTATTCGAAATCAGAAGCTGCTCGCAAACCACGGATAACAATCACTGCACCTTGATCTTGTACAAACTGCATTAATAGCCCAGCAAAACCGATCACCTTAACATTAGAGCAATCTTTCAGGACTCGACTTGCCATCTCGACGCGCTCATCCAAATCAAAGAATGGTTGTTTGCCTGGATTCTTAGCGACGCCAACGATGACTTCCGAAAATAAACCAGCAGCACGTCGAATAATATCTTCATGCCCTTTAGTAATAGGATCGAAAGTGCCTGGATATACCACTTTTAAATTTTTTTGCACGGCGTCACCTCAAATAAACTGAAGCACTTAATTCAATGATTAAGCGATGTCATCAATTCTAACAGGCGATAGAAGATGGTAAAACACGTTTCCTGCTTTACCTTGCTTTAAAACTTTCCAATCAGGCGTATCAACTAAGGCATACTCAGCCTCAACATAAGCCAAACCATCTTCAGATAAATGCTGATGAAGCAATGGGAGCACTTTATCTAACCATCCTTGTTGATAAGGAGGATCTAGAAATACAACATCAAAAAGGAGGGGATTATTAGCTAAGAATTGTAATGCATCCGCATTTACTATCTGGGCATTCTCAGCCTTCAAAGTTAGCTTGTTATCCGTCAAGGCTTGGTAAGCGAGTCTCGATTTCTCTACCATCACCGCTTTTTTAGCACCACGAGACAGCGCCTCAAAACCCATGACACCAGTGCCGGCAAACAAATCCAAACAAACTAAGCCATGCAGCTCCTGGCCTAGCCAGTTAAAAACGGTTTGCCTCACACGATCAGGCGTTGGACGCAGCCCATCTACATCAGGAAACTTCAATAAACGACTACGCCACTCACCAGCACTAATCCGTACCGTATTAGCCGACTTACTTCCTGCCATCTATGGATTTGCCTCGTCAGCACCCACAATCACAGTCGCCATCTTGTCGGTTTTAATACGACGATTAAAGGCTTCTTTAATTTGTGCAGTCGTCACCTTGCTCACTTCATCATTAAAAGTATCCAAGTAAGTCAGGGGTAATTTATAAAAGCCGATCATCGCCAAGTAATCCAAGATTTTGGCATTACTATCTATACGCATTGGGAACCCGCCAACAATGTTTTGCTTAGCGGCTTTTAATTCCGCTTCCGTTACACCGCCAACCACAAAATTATTAAGCGTCTCACGCACTAATTTTAGAGCTTCATCAGCCTGCTCACGCTTTGTTTGCAGGCCTACTTGGAACTGGCCAATTTCAGCTGTCGGCATAAAGTAGCTATACACACTGTAAACCAAGCCACGCTTCTCTCTTACTTCTTCTGTTAATCGAGAAACGAATCCACCACCACCTAAAATATAGTTACCAACATAAAGCGGGAAGAAATCAACGTCACCACGCTTGATTCCAGGATACCCAAGCAATATGTGCGCTTGCGTAGCCGGATGAGCAATACGTTGTTCACTTGCGCTCTTTGGATAACTCACTGCAGGTAATGCAGGAGGCATGTTAGTTTTAGGTAAGCCAGCAGAAATATTTTCTGCAATTCGCTCAGCTTCGGCACGACTCATATCACCCATCAAGGCAATAACCGCACCTGCGCACCGTAATGCTGCGTATAAAACTTCTGCAAATCGTCACGTCCAATCGCAGTCACCGTATCAATCTCACCATCTTCATCTAAAGCATAAGGATGATTACCAAACACCGCTTTAGAAAATGCTTTGCTTGAAATACTTTCTGGC
>JBEIDM010000115.1:0-3726 GCA_040383445.1 Candidatus Methylopumilus sp.
TCTCAGGTGTCGCAGCAAGCTTGTACACTTATGTCATTGCCGTCATGCTTTGTATCGTCTATTTTTACAAGCATGGATTAGCAGCCTTTAAGCAACCTAAAAGTATTTTATGGCTAGCCATTGTTGCTGGCTGGACTAACTTAAGTTACGTATTGGCGATCATTGATGGCGAAGTCATGCGAGTCATGTTGTTGTTTTATTTGTCGCCGCTATGGACGCTCGTACTTGCACATTTCTGGTTGAAAGAACGCACTAATCTAAGAGGTGTTGCAATTATCATTTTGTCGCTTATAGGCGCATTTATTATGTTTTGGCAGCCAAACTCCTTGCCTCTCCCGAATAATCAATCAGAATGGCTCGCTTTGTCTTCTGGAATTGGTTTTGCGTTAACGAATGTGATTACGCGACATTCAACGCATTTAAGTATTATCGTTAAGTCGATGGCTGTTTGGTTGGGTGTGATTGTCGTGTGTCTCTTGTTTTTGCCATTTCAGAAGGTGGGAATGCCACGGCCAACCGATCTAACGCTTATAGAATGGAGTGTGATGTTTCTGATTTCTTTATTGTTGATGGCTGCAACGCTTTTTGTTCAATATGGCATCACCCATATCCCTGTTACCCGTGCTTCAGTGCTATTTATGTTTGAACTAGTTGTTGCAACAATAGCATCTTATTGCTTAACTGACGAAACTTTAAGTGCGAGAGAATGGCTAGGTGGCAGTTTGATTGTAATTGCGGCATTATTTGCAGCAACAAACGAAAGCACTTAATTATTCGACTGATGTAAGTCGGTGTAAATGCGCTCTAGGTTTTTTGCAAATTTTTCCATATCAAAAAGAGCTAATTGCTCACGATGGTCTAAAAGTTGACGTTTAAGTCCATTAAGCTTTTCTGGCGAACTCGCTAACTCCATCGCCTTGGCTTCATATTCATTTAAATCTTTAGTGATTAACTCGGGTAGACCTGCTGCGTTCAAGAGACTGGCTGCAACGCGGCTAGTAAAAGTATCGCCTGCGCAAGTTAAAACAGGCAGGCCCATCCACAACGCATCACTTGTCGTTGTATGTGCGTTATAGGGCAGTGTGTCTAAGAATAAATCAGCATGAATATGCCTTGCTAGATGTTCAGCCATTGAAACCCTAGGTGCAAATACAAGTCGTTCAATATCGACACCACGGGCTTTTGCCTCTTTAAGTAAGTTCTGTTTTGCTAGTGAGTTGCAATCTAATAGCCACAGTAAAGCATTGGGCTTGGCTTTAAGCAGTTGCATCCAAATATCAAAGACTGCTGGTAGGATTTTGAATGTCTGGTTAAAACAACAGAATACAAAAGCATCTGGCTTAAGCCCGTAAGATTCCCGTGTTTTACCGTCTCCAACAGGTCTTTTTCTGTCATTCGGTTGGTAGCAATCAGGAAGTAATGCTAACTTCTCAGAGTAATGGTTTGCGTCCGTTATGGATGTAATAAAAGCATCACTTAGTATGTAGTCAAATAAAGGTTGCCCATGAAATGCACCCATCGTTCCAGGAAAGCCAAGCCAGCTGATACTGAGTTTGGCAGGGCGCATTGCGACGATGGCTGTCCTGCTTGTTTGAGTGAACCCTGTTAAATCCACCAAAATATCAATTTCATCATTGTTTATTTGTTGCGCTGCTTCCGCTTGGGAATTCGCTCTAATGTCCACAAAATGGTCAAAAGCAAGCGTAAGGCGCTTTCTTTCAGGTGTTTCGTCATTGATGCCATATGAGTAAGCGTAAATCTCAAAATGCTTTCTATCATGTACTTCAATGAGCTCCGTAATTAATGATGCAAGTGGATGCAATCTAAAATCTGCTGATAAATAACCGATACGAATTCTAGAGTGATGATAACCATATTTAAAATTTAAACGCTCACCTACCGAAAATGCTTGTTTGTATCGGTTGCTCAACCAATTATTCGCACATTGTTTCTGCTCTTCCAAGTTTGTTTCTGGCATGGACAAAAAAGCAAACGGAGAGACTTGGGCTTGAGGTTTTTCTTTTACCCACTGACGAATCTCAGTGATCTCTTCGGTTAAATTTTCCCAGTCACACACGTGTTGTTTTTGATGCACCAAATGAACCTTGGCATGATATAGACTTGGGTCTAATTTAAGCGCTGATCTATATGAGTTAATTGCCTCTTGCAGTTGCCCCAGCTCACGTTGCACGTTCCCTAAGTTGTTGTATGCATCCGCATCGCCAGGATTTAGCGCGATCGTTTTTTGATAATTAATTGCCGCATCTCTTGCTTTACCTAGTTCGCGTTGAGCGTTTGCAAGGTTGTAATAAATTGTTCCATCTTGAGGTGTTAATAAAGCAGCTTCTTGATAATTCAATGTTGCTTGCTCATAACGGCCAGCTTGCTGGTTTGTGCTGCCGGCACTTTGCAATATGGCACTCAAATTAGCTTTTATATCCGCATCATTTGGATATATTTTTTGTAATTTTCGGTAACAGTCAGCAGCCTCTCCATACTCTGCTAAATCGTATAAAACGTTAGAAAGATTAAAAAGTATGTCGCTGTCATTAGGATTAAGCGTCAACGCTTTTTGATAATTTTTTACCGCATCTTGCAATTGTCCTGCTGCTACCAAAGCCGCAGTGAAGTTACTCAAGAAATTGGAATTGTTTGGCTCAATTAGCAATGCTTTTTGAATGTATTTAATGGCTTCTTCATTACGCCCAGTTTGATGATAAATAACGCCTAAGTAATGGTTTGCATCTGCGTGCTTTGGCTCAATCGATATAATCTGTTTGTATGCTGCTTCCGCCAATGCAAGCGCATCATTTTGATGATGTTCTAGCGCTGTTTTATAAAGAGACTGGATATCCATTATTAGATTTTACGTCAGCTAGGCTCGATGAGAGAAGTTGCGAGTTTTTTTAAGCCCATCTCTCGCAATAAAAAACGATTGGGATTTAATGCTCCTGCCAATGATTTACTCACTGGAAGCGGATCGCCGTTGATTAAGCTGGCAACAATTTCAGCACATATAGGTGCATTTACAAGGCCTTTCGCCCCATGCCCAGCATTAATGTATAAGCCATCCATTTTTTTTAATTGAGCGCTAGATGAGTTAGGACGTGGCGGCTGTTGTTTGAGTGCCTGGGCATCTAAGATCAAACCTGTCATGGGGAGGTAATCAGAGGTTGTACAACGTATTGCGGCGCGACCTTCTAATTGATCGGGTGTGTAGGTATCTATTGCAGGCGCTAAATGCTTAAGCATTTCTAAATTTATTTGATGATCCTGTTTACGTTCATCAATAGCACAGTCATTAGGTGAGAAAGTGGCACCTAAACAATGATAACCCGAGTTCGCTGGTGTTAAATAACCATCAGTGCAAATGACCGTTTTTATTGAAGTGCTAGATGAGGTTGCAGGTAGTAAACTAATTTGCCCACGGACCGGCTGTAATCTGCAATGCGCGGTTTGCTCAAAAAGCATTGTGTCATTAGCGCTTGCCAATATCACTACTGGTGCGCGTGCTACTACCATTGTTTCATTCCATACCTGCCATTCTTCATTTTCCCGCTTTAGGTTTAGTACGCAATTTGAAGTTTGAATGGTGATGTTCTTATGTCTAGTTAAGGCATGACATAAAGCTGCTGGATTAAGGTATGCGCCTTTAGGAATAAACATGCCACCAACATTAAGTGGCGTACCTGATAATTCACTCGCTTTTACAGCATCAACTTCACA
>JBEIDM010000116.1:0-3708 GCA_040383445.1 Candidatus Methylopumilus sp.
GACCGTGAACTGCAACTCATGCTGAGCTTCCTCAAGAACCGCCAGTGGGACTCCTCGGCGTCCACAGCCGACGTCAACCGTCTACGTTGCTACGCCCACCTTTGTTGCACATCTTTAATATTTTGACCATCCAATAAAATGGCCCCGCATTGCACATCATAAAATCGAAACAAAAGTCTAGATAAAGTGCTCTTACCCGCACCACTATGACCCACTACTGCTGTGGTCTGACCTGGTAAAATTTCAAAGGAAACATCATGCAAAATTTGTCGATTTGACTCGTAACAAAATGAGACATCCTTGAAAATGACGTGCGGCCCAAGTGAAAGAGATTTAATTGATAAAGGAAAGGCATCAGGCTTATCTGCAATCTCTTGAGGCACATCCAACAAACTAAACATTCTGTCTATATCTGCTAAAGACTGCTTCATTTCCCGATAAAGCACACCTAGAAAATTCAATGGAATATAGAGCTGTATCATCAACACATTGACCAAAACTAAATCGCCAATGGTCATGCTTCCGCTAAGCACACCAGAACTCGACAACCCTAAAATACAAATTAAACCAATACCAATAATGGTTTGTTGGCCAAAGTTTAAAATGGCTAGAGATTTTTGAGACTTAATCGCAGCCTGCGCATATTTTTTTAGATTTTCGTCATATCGAATGGCTTCGAATTGCTCATTACTAAAATACTTCACTGTTTCATAGTTAATTAATGAATCAACTGCTCTCTGATTAGCTTTTGAATCCAAGTCATTCATTTGGCGTCTAAAATTCGTTCTCCACTCAGTCACAACGATCGTGAAAACGATATATAAAGTAAGTGCAATCAGGGTAACGACAACAAACCAGATGTTGTAAACAAAAAAGAAATAACCGAGCACCATAAGCAGCTCGATGAGTGTAGGAATAATACTGTAAAGAGAATATGAGATAAGTGATTGAATGCCACGCGTTCCCCGCTCAATATCTCGCGTCATGCCACCTGTTTGACGTGACAAATGAAACCTAAGTGATAAGGCATGGACGTAATTAAAAACCTGCAAGCCTATTTTCCTAACGGCATTCTCAGTGACTTTAGCAAAAATCAGCTCTCTCAATTCACCAAAAAAAGAAGCGGATAGTCTTAACAAGCCATAAGCAATAATTAAACTAATAGGCACCACTAACAATGCTTTTTCAGTTGTTGAAATGCTCAGTGCATCGACAATCTGCTTGAGAACGATAGGCACACCAAGGTTAGCCACTTTAGCGAAAATCAGACATAAGAGCGTAATAACCACTCTGACTTTAAATGGTCTGATATACGGGATTAAACTTTTGATGACCTGCCAATCACTCTGATGACGCGCACTTTTAGGGGCTTTGATTTCGGAGATTTTTTGGCGCATATTTTTCGGGATAAAGTACACCCCTAGATTGATTAGGGGCAATGTTGGAGAGAAGAATCGCCTGATATCATATATTGTATTAGTCAAATTTAATAATTAAATTAAATAAAACTAAATACTAAATTTTTGCGCTTTCTTATTGACCTAAAGCCGACAAGTCTTTATTATCACGCCTTCACCGATTCCCCGATAGCTCAGTCGGTAGAGCAATGGACTGTTAATCCATGTGTCCCTGGTTCGAGCCCAGGTCTGGGAGCCAAATACAAAAAAGCCCTGTAGAAATACAGGGCTTTTTTCATTCTTACGAACAAGTCAGATTTAATTGATTTACATCAAAATTAAGCCCCTCTCATAGCGCTAATATTAAAGCGTTCAAACAGAGGAGCTTAATATGTTAGAAATCTTATTTTATAGCCGAGAAGGCCAACTCACCATTTTCATCTTAGTATTTATGGCAATAATGATGGCCTATCTTTTTGGATACTTTATTAGCAATATGAACAAAGCATCTAAGAAATAAGCATGATTAATTAAGTTTTTGCTTAGCCTTTAATAAAGCCTCTTTAGCTTCTTTACGGCGTCCCTGGTCAGCGTCTTCGCGACCAGGTCTTGCCGGAGCAGCAATCGCGCGTTCAAAATACTCAACTGCACGCCCATAACGACCTTGCTCATATAAAAAATCGCCGTAAAAGTAATTGCTATCAATACCTTTAGGATTCATTTCCAAAGATTTCTCAAGGTATTCTTTTGCTTTATCTTTATCTCCAAAGCTCATTGGCCACGCTGGAACCTTATAGTACAAAGATCCTAATGAGGTATAAGCGGAACCATGAAGCGCATTTGGATTTAAAGCAATAGATTCCAACAAAAGTGTTTTTGATTGACCAACTAACTTAAGCGCATTTAATTTAGCCCAGCCACTAATCACCTTAGCGTAACCTGACAAAATGATCGCATGCCAGATTTTAGCTTCTGCCTGATCAGGGCTCACTTCAGCAACCTCAGCAGCCCTAAGCGATAAGGCCTTGAAAGCCGCTTCTTGCGCATTAGCTGGTGTGTTGTAATTAGCTTTTGCCCATTCATGTTGCAACTCCACTATGGCTGGGTCAAGGGCGTCATCCGCCCATGCACTTATATTCATCAAAAACAAACCAGCAAACACCAAAGTCGTTAATAATCTTTTCATTTAATTCACCCTCGTTTAATCACGCTATTTTAAAAATCACTTCTTAAATAATGCTCTTGCTTCCAACGTTTTAGCTTTAAGACCCATATCAACAAGTTTAGGAAACAATGCATTCAATCGTGCAAAAAATGATTCCGGCTGGCCAATATAAGTTTCAGGACGTTCCAGCTCAATCGCCTCAATCATTTTGCTAGCAACCAATTGAGGGCTATCCATCTTAGTGCCCTGCTTATGCATTAAATCAACACTACTATCATTGTTTAATGATGTAGTCGTTGCTCTTGGCGCAACATACAAAACTGAAATGCCCGTTCCAACGAGCTCTCTTCTTAATGCTTGGCTAAAGCCTCTAATTGCAAACTTACTAGCGCTGTAAGGCGCATAGTGTGCAAAACCTATAGAACCAAAAGTTGAGCCCACATTGAGAATTAAGCCACTATCCTTACGCTTAAATATTGGCAACACTGCATTCGCAAGAAGCATAGGAGCAATCGCATTGATTTGCATCGTGAGCACAATACGCGCTGATGAAATTTTTTCATATAAAGAAAAATCTAGAATGCCCGCGTTATTGATCAAAATATCCAAACCATCAAAGCAAGCAACAGCTTCATCAACAACATCCTTAACGACAGAAGCGTCAGACAAATCAGCAATGATTTGACGAACATCAGCACCTATAGATCTTAATTTTGAAGTCAAAGATTCCAACGCAACAGCATCTCTATCTAATAAAATTAACTTAGCGCCTTTGTTAGCAAGCGCTATCGCTAGTTCGCTTCCAATGCCGCCAGATGCACCAGTTAACAAAACTCTTTTATTTTGGATAATCAAGCTGAAGCTCCTAGTAAATTTGGATAATAACGGTCAGCGAGCTCACGGAATATATCGGCATAAAGTTTATAAAATACTTTTGCTGCATGAATAATCATGGCTTGGTCTTGTGCATCATCAACTTTATTCATCAAACTTTCATAAAAATCAGTATGTCCAACATCTAAAGCACCATGCGAAGTTAAATAAGTCATAGCTTTAGCGTTTAAACCCAAACTATTCTTAATTGCATCAGCAGCGACTGTTGCCACTTGAACACTTGTGCCTTCAAGTACTAACACCATCCCAAAA
>JBEIDM010000117.1:0-3696 GCA_040383445.1 Candidatus Methylopumilus sp.
CATTACGCGTGAAACTTTTAGCGCTTACAAACTTCATGGCGGGCTTAACTTATCTGCTTCGCTGTCTTTTTATGCAATGTTCGCCATGATTCCAATGGCGCTGATTCTATTCTTTATATTGAGCTATCTAGTCGTTTCATCTAATCACGCCGTGATCAACCTTGCAATTATTACCAGCAACTTTGAACCCAAGCTGAGTCGCCGCATCATGACTGAAGTTTATAAAGTTGCTCAACACAAAACGGCGTGGAGTGCAGTCGGTACCTTTGCACTACTATGGTTTACGATTCCACTTGCAAGTGGTCTAAGAACGGCTTTCTACAACATATTTGCAATTGCTGAACCGCCATCCTTTCTAAAGAAATCCATTAAAGATATTTTGGCTGTGATTGGCATTTTATTTGTATTCTTCATGTTTACTTTTGCAGATTTAATGCTTGGTAAATTTCTACACTTCTTCCATCTGGCTTTTGCACACTCAGCTTTATTTGAGACAGTAAGTACTCTTGCCATCATTACATTACTGCTTACTGTTTTTTACCGTTTGTTTTTTCCCATTAAAATTTCTTTAAATTACATTTTAATTGGCTCTCTTGTTACCGCAATTTTATGGATGGGGATGCGCCCATTGTTCTCTGAAGTATTTTCAGCGAATCATTCATATGGCGCTATTTTTGGGGGGATGAAGAATGTGTTCGTTTCACTTGCTTGGCTTTACTACACTTTTGCAATTTTCCTTTTAGGCACAGAGTTAATTGCAACACTGCACAAACGCGATATTTTATTGCTACGTGGATTGTTTAATGAAAAAGAAAAAAGCAACCAAGCATTCATTGATAAATTAGTTGGGCTCTACGGCATTAGCTTTAAACAAGGCGATACCATTTTTAAAGATGGTGAAGAAGGCGATGATTTATATTATGTCGTTTCAGGAAAAATATCCCTGGTTCGCGACGGCAAGCTCATGCGAGGCCTTAAAGAAGGTGATTATTTTGGCGAAATGGCCATGCTCTCAGATCCAGTCCGTATAGCTGACGCAATTGTAGATTCCCCAGTGGCTGAGGTAATCGCGATTAGCTCTGATCACATTCAAGCTTTAGTATTAAGTGAGCCCAAAATTGCAATGCGGTTTTTAGGCCATATGGCCTTACAACTTAAAAATAGCCGTACTGGTAATAATCCAGCATAAGTACTATTCATTTATGCAAATCTTTCTTAAGATGACAGTATTATCCTCAGCGCTTAGACAAAGAATTTAAAAGATTATGGCAACTCCATTTTCAACATCAAACAAACAACCCAGCCAACAAGAAATTCAACCGCTCTTGAATTTGCTGAATGCAGGTCAGCTAGCAGCGACTGCAAATATGGCGCAAACGCTAATCGCTCAATATCCCAATACATTTCTACTACACAATGTCCTCGGTATCGCTTTAGATGGGTTAGGTGAATATGATGGCGCGATCAATAGTTATCGTAACGCACTCAAACTACAGCCCAACATGCCAGATTTGCATTTCAATTTAGGCATTGTATTCGGCAACCTGAACCGATTTGAGGAAGCAGCGAATAGCTACCGCAAGGCCATCGCACTTAATCCTAAATTCTTTGAAGCTTATGGCAACCTTGGCACCTTGATGCAAAAACAAGGGAAATTGGAAGAAGCTGTTGCTAGCTATCGCAAAGCGATCTCTATCAACCCAGACGCTCGTGGTTATTTTAATCTCGGCACAGCTCTAAGAGATCAAGGCAAGCTCGATGAAGCAATTAAGAGCTATCAACAAGCCATACAATTATTCCCAAATTACGCAGATGCCCATAGCAACTTGGGGGAAACATTACGCGACCAAGGCAATATGCAAGAAGCAATTAAAAGTTATCAAAATGCTTTAGCGCTCAACCCTAATCATCCAAGCGCAAACTACAATATGGCTGAATTTTTATATTTAGCAAAACGTTATGATGAAGCCATTCCGCATTTTGAAATGAGTCAGTTAGATGACTGGCAAGAACGCAGCATGTATTGCTTATATAAAGCAGAACGCTTTGACGAATTCAAAAATAAACTTGATGCAATTGTTCAGTCTGGCACCCACACCGCGCCTTTCTTAGCAACGCTCTCCACGCACTACGCCATTAACTTTGGGGTAGATGACCCATACAATTTTTGTAAAAACGGTTTAGATTTTGTATATAAGGCAGCAATTCCGGAACTGTCGAGCCCGAATAGCCCTTTACTCCAATCGCTTTTGAATGACATCAATAACGCTGAGATTGCTGAACGCGTGCAAGGCATGTTACACAACGGTAAGCAATCGGCCGGCAATTTATTTAAGCGCCCTGAACACTCATTTAGAACGCTTGCTGAGTTAGTTAAAAAAGAATTTATTCATTACAAAAATAAATTTGCAGGGGCAGATTGTGAGTTGATTAAGTCATTTCCAAAAGAACTGGAATTCACCAGCTCATGGTTCGTTAAAATGCGCCAAGGCGGGCATTTGGATTCTCACATCCATGAAATCGGCTGGATTAGTGGTGCGGTTTATTTAGCGATGCCTAGCGATAAAAAAAGTCCTGAAGAAGGCGCTTTTGAATATGGCACCCATGGCGACAGCTACCCACAAAAACATAACAGCTTCCCGGTTGGCAGTGTCATTCCAAATGTAGGGGAAATCGTATTATTTCCTTCGTCGCTGTTCCACAGAACGATTCCATTCACGTCTAACGAAGAGCGTATTTGCATCGCATTTGATTTAAAGCCAGGTACTCCATCTAATGCGCGCAGCAATTACTAATCAGCGGTGCCTCAATCATCATGGCGCTTAATTTACCTCTGCAAGAACTCATTGAGATTACTGCAACTATTGCCTTTGCAGCATCAGGTTTAATTGCCTCTGCTCGCAAGAATCTTGATGCATTTGGCGTTTTTGTGGTGACTGGCGCATCTTCATTTGGTGGTGGAACATTACGTGACATCTTGTTAGATAGACGTCCATTCTTTTGGGTAGAACATGCTTATTGGTTATGGGTGATTTTATTACTCAGCTTGCTTGCGATCATTTTTATGCGTAATCGGCACATTCCATTAACCGAGCGGGCCATACAAATTCCAGATGCCTTGGGATTAGGCTTATTTACGGCACTCGGCACACAAATTGCCATTGAACATCAGATGCCATTGATAGTTTGTGCATTAATGGGCGTCACCACCGCTGTTTTTGGTGGTGTATTACGTGATATTTTTTGCAACGAAATCCCTAAGGCCTTTAACGATCATCAGCCTTATGCGGTACTCGCTTTCATTGGTAGCTTAACGGTAGTAACGTTATCGCAATTTCACACCCCGGAATGGCTCACGCTCTCAATTGCCGCCACCTTGGTTTCAGCCTTGCGAATCATGACGATCCACTTCAAATGGCGCCTACCAAGCTGGAAAATTGAAGACTAAGGCGGCTATTACTTTTTGACCGACACCACTTCCTGCCCTTTAAGCAAATTAATTGCTTGAGTATATTGATAGTCACTGGCTGTGCCAGCCTCAACCAAAGTTTGATCTGAGAATTGTGTTTTAGGGCTGTCTTTTACAACGGCTGTATTTGTTTGAGCAGGTTTTTTCGATTCCTTTGGATTAGCAATATGGTTGCTCAGATTTGACTCACGTCTAACATTCGCAGCATCAGCAACTGAAATTGTTGG